>JALSJK010000182.1 GCA_026989395.1 Methylomonas sp. | reverse complement strand
AACCTCATGGTTTGTTTGAGAAACTGACACATTAACTGGTTATGAAAATAAAGGGAAATGATGAGGTTACACTTTATTCTGCGACCAAGCCTGCTTTTTCTCCGCGATAGCGGCTTCGTCCAACAAATAAGATGCGCGTCGTTCAATTAGATTACTGACTAGCAATGCACCGAAAGCCAGAATGACTGAAATAATTAATAATCTTTGTGCCGGTTCATTGCCATCAGGAATTTGGATATAGGTATAGATTGCTAAAGGTAGCGTGCGGGTTTCGCTTTCAATATTGCCCACGAAAGTGATTGTTGCTCCAAATTCACCAAGGCTGCGGGCGAAGGCGAGAATAGAGCCTGAGATTATGCCGGGCAGGGATAGCGGTAAGGTGATTGTAAAAAATGTATTAATTGTACTGGCGCCGAGACTTCTGGCGGCCTGTTCCAGTTTGATTTCAATTGCGGAAATAGACAGACGGATGGAGCGGACCATCAGTGGGAAGCTCATTAGGGCGGTAGCTAAAACAGCCCCCCGCCAGCTAAAGGCGAAGGTGATGCCAAATGTTTGATCTAGCCACAGGCCGATTGCTCCTTGTTTGCCGAGTAATAACAAAAGCAGATAACCAGTAACTACTGGAGGTAACACTAACGGTAAATGGATAATACCATCGAGTAATGATTTTCCAACAAAGTTTCTGCGGGCCAGCAGCCAACCGGTAAAAATTCCTGGAATCAGTATGATGAGTACACTCCAGGAACTTACCTTTAAGGAGAGCATCATTGCTGAGTATTCTTCTGGCGACAGATCAAACATCAAATTATTATTTTGCAATAGCAAAGCCGTAGCTTTTAAAAATACCTTTGGCAGCAGGTGATTTTAGATAAGTCATAAATTGTTTTGCAGAAGCAGAGTCGGGAGCCACTCTGGCGACAGGGTATAAAATCGGCTCGTGACTTTTTGCCGGAAATTCAGTAATGATGGAGACTTTTTTTGACACACTGGCATCTGTAGCATAAACAATTCCTGCAGCACATTCACCTCTTTCAGTAAGAACCAGTGCGGCGCTGACATCTTTAGTGCCTACAATTTTGGTTTTCAATTGATCCCACCAGCCTAAATATGTTAAAGCTTGTTTGGCGTATATGCCAGCAGGAACATGCGTTGGATCACCCAGGCAAAGTTTACCATTGAATTGTTTGGCTATCTCAAAGCGTTTATTCATTTTAACGGCAAATTTTTTTTCAGAAGGAGTGATTAGCACAATTGTGTTTTGAAGAAGATTAAAACGACTTTCCGGAATGATGAGCTTCTGGCTTTGTAAATAATCCATCCATTTAGGATTGGCGGACAGAAAAATATTGGCGGGAGCGCCTGCTTCAATTTGTTTGGCAAGTATCGATGTGGAGGCAAAAGAAGCCTTTACCGTAATCTGGTATTGTTCATTATTAAATTGTTTGATGATGTCTGATACAGCATTATGGGTGCTGGCAGCAGCATAAACCAATAACTGCTCGGCACTAAAAGCTGTGTGTGAGACTAATAGCAATGAAAAACAAAGGCAAGCCGTGAGAAATCCAGATTTTTTTTGCATCGTCAAAAGGAAAGCGGTTAACAATTATTGGCACAAAAAGGTGGACGACGCTTTTGTCGGTTTATATGTTCGGCAAGCCAGCCGACTAGATCGTCGGCAATGTTTTGCGCAGCCTTATTTAATGCTACTACTGCTGCCCGGGCATTTTGTTCAGAAGCGGGAACGATGGAAACAAATTCCCTGGTTGCCAAAACAGTGTTGTTTGAATTATCGATTAAATAAAAGTTGATTCTGATAATGCCTTCGGAACTTCCGTCTTTATGAATGCGGTGACTAAGGTCTTGCAGAGTGGTTTCCAGAATCAAGTCAGTTTTTGATGCTGATATGGCAGGAATTACGGCTTGAAACAGGTTGCTTTGTTCGAGGCGGACTTGAATGAGTGATTGCAGCAGTTTTGTCGGGGCATCGTTCCAGCGACTAAAGGCATACCGATTCCGGCTGAATTGCGTATCAGAATATAAAATTTCGGTACTGGTCAAATCTTGCGGTGCATAAATGGGGGCAAGTTTAATTACTGTTGTGTTTTTAAGGTGTGTTTTGTCCGGTTGCTTGTTATCGCCCCATTGTGGTGACAAAGTATATATTTCTGGTGGCGGCACTATCCGCTCAGGTATGCAAGCAGTGAGAGATAGTAATAAAAATAAAGCAATCCAATATGTTTTAATTCGCATTATATCCCTCCTCACCAGGTCCTGGTTTAAGCTGGGATCGTTTAAAAATAAGATCACTGGGGCTGTTTTCAAAAGTCTGTGTCATTTTTTGCATGTTGCCTGCCAAAATACTCAAATCCAAAAGTAATTGATTAAATGATTGCAAGCTTTGACGTAAATCAGTGCTTACAGCCTGACTTAAGCCAGTGGTGTTTTTATCCAGGTTATCCGCCATTTTTTGGACGCTGAGCGAAGCTCTTTCTACTTTCTCAAATGCCTTGGTGACGCGATGTTCCATGACAATTCCGTTTTTAATAAGCGGTTGCAGTCCTTTGAGCTGCTGCCTGACTTCTTGGGTTATTAGTTTGGTTTGGTGAAGAATTTCTGCAACTGCATGTATGTTTTTATCGCTAAGTAGTTGATTGAATTTATCGAGTGCCTGAATGGATTTTTCAGCCAGATAGGTCATGGAGTCGTAAGCTCTGGTGAAAGGGGAAGGGCGTGCAGGGATTATCGGAATATCATCTTCTTCAGTTGGTTTGAGCAACGGAGCATCTTGTTTGCCACCTTCTAGTTCCAGATAGGCCAAGCCAGTCAAGCCAAAGGATTTAAGTGTGGCAGTGGTATCCACTTTTATTGGCGTACCGCGTTTTATTTTCAACAGTAATCTGACTAGTTCCGGGTTTTCAGGTTTTAAACCAATTTTTTCGACGATACCAACCTCAACGCCTTTGTACTTGACAGAAGCATCGGGGCTAAGTCCTGCAACTGATTCTGCCATATAAACCTGGTAATAGTCATATTCATAATTGTCTCCATATTTACCCAGCCAAAAAATAAAAGCAAATAATCCGGCCGCCAGGCCAACAACAAATAATCCAACCAGGGTGTAATTAATTTTACTTTCCATTTTGAATCCTTATTCTTCCGCGGGCGCCGCAAAAGAATTGTTTGACAATCGGATGCGGTTTTTTTATTACTTCATTAAGGCTGCCCTCTGCTACCACTTTTTTTTCACCTAATACGGCAAACCGATCAACAATATTCCAGATCGAATCAAGGTCATGGGTAACCATGACAACTGTGAGCCCAAGAATATCTCTGAGTTCCAGAATCAGGTTATCAAATGCTTCTGCACCCACTGGATCCAATCCAGAAGTTGGTTCATCGAGAAACAGTAATTTCGGATCCATTGCCAAAGCGCGTGCTAATCCAGCACGTTTTATCATACCTCCACTTAATTCAGCTGGATATAGGTCTGCTGCATGAGCGGGAAGACCGACCATATTGATTTTCATGTGGACAATTTCCTGAATCAGGTTTAATGGTAAATCAGTATACTCTTTAAGGGTAATACCGACATTTTCTTCAACGGTAAGCGATGAAAAAAGTGCTCCGGCTTGAAACAAAACCCCCCACTGTTGCCTTAGTTTGGCGGCATCATTACGGCTGATGTTGAGGACATCATGGCCCAATATCTGAATTTCACCGGCAGCAGGCTTTAACAGCATAATAAATTCTCTTAGCAGGGTTGATTTGCCAGAGCCGCTGCCACCCAGTAAACCATAAATTTCTCCCTGATAAACGCTCAGGTTTACGTCGTCATGGACAACATTTTTGCCAAACCGGGTGATAACATTCCGTGCCTGGATGACTGTCTTGTTCAAATACCCAGCTCCGTTAATATCACTGAAAATACAGCATCACATGCGATCACCAAGAATATGGCATTGACGACACTGATTGTTGTGTAGCGCCCAATACTCTCGGTATTTTGGGATACCTGAAAACCATGAAAGCAACCCACTGATGCAATTAACCAGGCAAAAAATGGCCCTTTACCAATCCCGATCCAGACATGTTTAACATCGAGCGAAGTTTGCAGCCGGAGAAAAAATTCTGCATAGGAAAGATGTAAATGAAGATGCGAAATCAGCATGCCGGCCAGTATTCCAATAATGTCAGCAAATAAAATCAACAATGGCAGGGCAATCATTAACGCAAAAATACGTGGCAATACCAGAAATTGATGGGGATCGAAACCCATGGTGCGCATAGCATCAATTTCTTCAGTAATTTTCATGACCCCGAGTTGTGCTGTATAGGAAGAGCCAGTTCTGCCGGCGACCACAATTGCTGTTATTAACGGAGCTAGTTCTCGGGTAATCGAGATACCTATCATGTCTACAATGAAAATATTGGCGCCGAATTTTTCTAACTGTACGGCACCTTGGTAGGCAATGACAATTCCAATCAAAAAGCTGGTTAATGCCACAATGGGGATGGCGCGAACTCCGGCATCCTCAATATTTTTAATAATAGAGCGAAAGCGTATAGCTCCTAAATGTGTTAAAGAATAGATAAAGGTAATAAAATTTTCACCGATGAACGTGAGAAACTCTATTAAACCCAAAAGAAAAGTCATGGTGCTTTGACCAGTCGATTCTAGGGGCGACAATAAACTAGATGAAAAAACAGGATTGGTTTTTGTGGGTTTATCGGAATATTTTCTCAGCAACTCGTAGAGTCTGTTAAATTCGTTGTTTGCTGCCAAAATATGGACACTACAGTTGCTGAATTGAAGCAAATCAAAATAATGAATAATCAGCATCATGCCAGCTGAATCCACCTGTTCAATGCCCGAAACATCCCATTGGATTGTTTTGTCTCGGCAAGTTTTTAAAAGTTGCTCAAAGATTTTTGTTACTGTTTGGACTGAAGAATGCGTCCACTCGCCAGTGCTTACAAGCTTTGTAGTATTGTCTTTGACAACTTGCCACTGTAGTTTGGCTTGTTGCGGTTGCTGTGAATTGCTTGCCTGATTATTCATGGACATTATCCAGCCGTGTTATTTATCCTTCATTTGATCGTTTAAGAATTTCTGTTCGAGCATTTTTTGCTAACGTTACATAATGCTCATGAAGCAGTTTGAGTTCAGCTTCTTCCATTTCTTCAAGGTCTAATTTCTTCAAGGTCTAATAGATCATTTCTTGCTCCTTCCTGGGCGCGGATTAATTCATCTAATTTAACATGAACAGCTTCATTATCGCGGTTTTGAGTATGCTGGATAAGAAAAACCATCAAAAAGGTCACAATTGTTGTTGCGGTGTTAATAATGAGCTGCCATGTGTCAGAGAACCCAAAGACCGGACCGCTAAGCATCCAAAACAGAATAACACCCAAGGCGCTATTAAAAGCAATGGGACTGCCGCTGATATAAGAAGCCCATTTGGAAAAATGATCGAATTTAGTATTCCATTCTTTTTTGGTTTTTGGAAGAAATTTAAGAATTTCCAGAGCTTGTTCTTTAAATGCAGATAAATCTTGAATTTTCATGTTTATATACCTCTTGATACAGTTTTTTATTATAAATTTTTACTGACTTTACCATTGTATTAGGCTTTTACCCAGATCAAAAGCTTAGGATTCGAATATCATTTTTAGTTACTTATACCTTTAACAATACAAATTTTTTGACTCTGTACTATAGAACAGAGATTAAGCTGAAAAGATACATCAGAATTTTTTGGGTAGTAATCATGTGGACTAGGAAGCTTAAGATAGAGGGTATGACTTGTTCAAGTTGTGCTTTGGGTATTGAAGATAAAATCAACGTGTTAGAAGGGGTGGAAATCACTGTTTCTTATCCTGAGGGAATTGGGTTGTTGGTCGTTACTGGAAGTATTAGCTATGAAACCTTGATTGAAATTATTGAGGATAAAGGCTACCGAATATCAGAAATAGATATAGAAAAAATTGAAGTCTCGCAACCCGAATTTCCAGATAATGGCCGGCAACTTCACGTTGCTATTGTTGGCACTGGATCGGCTGCATTTGCCTGTGCAATCAAGGCTGTTGAAAATGGGGCTAAAGTTACTTTGATTGAACGTAGTTCTATTATTGGTGGAACTTGTGTCAATATTGGGTGCGTTCCCTCAAAAATAATGATTCGAGCCGCACATATTGTTCATCAGCAGAAAAGCCATCACTTTGCAGGCATAAAAAAAAACCAGCCCATTATTGATCGCAAACAATTATTAGCTCAACAACAAACTCGAGTTGATGAGCTAAGGGCGGCTAAATATGAAAGCATTTTGGCTAGCCATCCAAACATTAATTTGGTCAAAGGTAATGCAAGGTTTAAAAATGTTAATACCTTGATTGTAGAACAAGGGCAAGGGGGTAAAATTGAAATCGAAGCAGATCGTTTTTTGATTGCGACCGGTGCATCAGCCAATATTCCAGCAATCTCGGGGTTGTCTGAAGCTCCTTACTGGACATCGACCGAAGCATTGCAATCTGAGCAGCTTCCAGATCATTTAATTGTTATCGGATCTTCCATTATTGCATTGGAATTAGCACAGGCCTATTTACGGTTGGGTAGTAAGGTGACGCTACTTTCCAGGCATTCATTACTCTATCGTGAAGATTCTGATATCGGCTTATCATTGCATAAAATTTTAGTTAAGGAAGGCATGACTATCCTTGACCATACCCAGGCTGAAACCGTGAGTTACAAGAAGGGATTATTTGGTTCTGGGAAATTCAGTGTTAAAGCCACAAATGGGTCAGTTATAAAAGGAGATAAATTATTAATAGCTACTGGCAGAGTAGCAAATACGAATAGTCTGCAGGTAGAACAAGCCGGTATAACAATGGATAAAGCAGGACGGATTGTTATTGATGATCATATGCGCACCAATATTGAGCATATTTATGCGGCTGGAGACTGTACCAATCAGCCTCAATTCGTCTATGTAGCGGCGGCTGCTGGAACTCGTGCTGCGATCAATATGACGGGAGGAAATGCTG
The DNA here is from genome assembly GCA_026989395.1 of Methylomonas sp. Lineage (GTDB taxonomy): Bacteria > Pseudomonadota > Gammaproteobacteria > Methylococcales > Methylomonadaceae > JALSJK01. The sequence continues at coordinate 29,287 of JALSJK010000182.1, read as the reverse complement.
TTCTTGACTTGACTGCTATGCCTGCTGTGATGTTTACGGAACCACAAATGGCGACCGTGGGCCTAACTGAAAGCGAGGCAAAGCTAAAACATATAAAAACTGAAAGTCGATTGTTGGGCTTGGAGAATGTTCCTCGAGCTCTCGCTAACTTTGAAACGCAGGGATTTGTTAAGCTGGTGATTGAAGAGCACACCCGACGTTTGATAGGGGCTCAGATTTTAGCGCCTGAAGCGGGTGAAATGATCCAGACGGCTGTATTAGCCATTCGCCATCAAATGAAAATTGAAGATTTGGCGGGGCAGTTATTTCCGTATTTAACAATGGTGGAAGCAATTAAGCTTTGTGCTCAAACTTTCAATAAAGATGTAAAAGAGCTATCTTGTTGCGCAGGCTAAATAGGACTACAGATAATATAATTTTTTTATTAAAAAAGTGAGTAATAATTTTTACAACATTGAAGCCAGAAGCTATGGGTTGGGAGGGGTTGCTTCACATAATTTCTGGGTGTTGCGTGATGATAAGGGAAGAGTGGTTACCCAATTACATGGTTTGGCAACTGACAGGAGCAGTAATCAATTTAAGCCGATTGGTTTTTTTAAAGATCGCTTGGGTTTTTACGAATTCAAAACAGCGGAAAATCATCCGACTTTTATTTCAACAAAACAAAAATCTGTTCCTGTTTATCAAGGTGAAAAAGAGGATGTGCTGAGGCGTTGGGAAAATGCAGCTTGCGAAATCAACCGGCTCAATGAAAAAGATCTCGATTATTCACCTTTTGGAATTTTAGGATTGCCAATTGTCAATAGCAATTCTGCTTTTCACTTGTTTGCCAAGTTGATGGATCTGCCTTGTTATCGGTTTAAAGGGGTATTGGAGCCGGGGATTAGCAATGATTTATCAAAGGCAGTGCAGGATTGATTTATATTTCTGATAAAAATACTAAGTTTTTCCAAAGTGTGCTTTTTTATGTGCTATGATGCCGTACGCATTACAGAATGTAACTGCGTTTTTTTAACAAAAGAATATGTGCAATAGAGAAGATTTGTGTAATACATGGATGTCCCGCCTAAATTAAATGTTCATACATTTGCTCTCAAACTCAGAAGCAAAGTAATCAGATTTCCATTTTTTAAGCTTTTTTCACCAGTCTTGGTTTGTGCAAGATTCTAAATATTTACACTAGGAAAATTTCGAATGGCAATATTAAAAAAAGTTCTTTCTGCTGCAATTATCAGCACTGCGTTGGTTTCTGTTAGCCCTTCAATTATGGCGGCCGGAAAAATTGAAAAAGCAACTATGGCTGAGGTATCTGAAGCGGTAGATGAAGCAGTTCGTTTATCGGATGAGACTGTAGCTGCAATTAGCGAAGGTGCAGATAAAGAGATCGTTATGAATCTCTTTAAAGAAACCAAGCAGGCCTCTAAAAGAATTGAAAGCAACGTTGTTGACAGATTACGTCAAAAAGCAAATGAAAGACTTAGGCAAGCTCGCTCTGCCTTTAAAAAAGGTGACACAGGTGAAGCTCTTGCCAAAATGACAGAAGCAGCACAAATATTTAAAGATATTAAAGCCAAACGTAATGCGTTTTAATTTCGATTAAAGAAACATTATCTGAGGCTGGTATTGATTTCATCATTTGGATAGATCTTGGCCAGTTTCGGATTTTATAACTTTCTATAATCATCTCATTTTTAAGCCCTGAATTTTTAGGAAGCCTCCAAAGATTCCATTCCGTATTTTTTCATTAAGGTATAAAGTGTAGGCCGTGATATTCCTAGCAGTTTTGCAGTCTGGGACATATTATTATCTGTGTAGGCCAAGGCTCTTTTAATAGCAGCAGTTTCAGCATTTTCCCTGACTTCCTTGAGATTGAGAGGGGCGGAGAAATCAGTTGTTTTTTCTAATTCCAGATCTTCCAGAGTGATTTGGTTTCCCTCGCTCATTATCACAGCCCGCTTGATTTTATTTTCCAGTTCTCGAACATTTCCGGGCCAAGAATACGTTTCTATTGCTTGTGCGGCCTCATCTGTAAAGCCTTTGGCGGCCTTGTTGTTTTCTGCTGCATAACGCTTCAGCAATGCGGTGGCAATCAGGATGGTATCCCCAGTTCTTTCTCGAAGTGGTGGAATATTTACTGTCATTTCAGCAATGCGAAAATACAGGTCTTCCCTGAATGTACCTTTTTCTATCAAAGACCGTATATTTTGATGAGTAGCGCAAATAATTCGAACATCAACTGCTATTTCCTCACGGCCACCCAGGCGTTCAATTTTTCTTTCCTGAAGAAAGCGCAATAATTTTGCTTGCAGTGAGAAAGGCAGGTCGCCAATTTCATCCAGAAAAAAAGTACCACCACTGGCATATTCGATTTTGCCTTTGGTTTGTTTGGTTGCGCCAGTGAATGCCCCTTTTTCATAACCAAACAATTCGCTTTCCAACAGATTTTCAGGAATGGCAGCACAGTTGACGGCGATAAACCTTTTTTCGGCACGATCACTTAAATTGTGAATTGCTTTGGCTAAAACTTCTTTTCCAGTCCCGCTTTCACCAAGCAACAATACGTTGACACTGGTTGGAGCAATCTTTTGAATGTTTCTCGACAATTTCAGCATTTCAGGGCTGGATGCAATAATCCCAGCTAGAGGTTCTTTGGTTTGTTGCTGTAATCGAATATTATCTTTCTCTAACTGATCAAGTTGGAAGGCGCGGTCTATGATTAACGTGAGGATATCGAGATCAACCGGTTTTTGATAAAAATCATAGGCTCCCATCGCAATCGATTTAATAGCATTTTCACGGTCATCATTGCCTGTTACAACAATCACTTTGGTTGCAGGTGCAAGTTGCAGTATGTCTCCCAGGGTTTTTAGTCCTTCGCTGGCATTGGTAGGGTCGGGAGGCAAACCTAAATCCAGAGTGACAACGCTGGGGGTATTGCGTCTTATTGCGTTTATTGCTTCAATACGATCACCTGCAATAACGGTTTGATATTTATCAAATCCCCATTTAAATTGTTTTTGTAATCCAGTGTCATCTTCAATAACTAGTAGGGTTTTTTGATTGTTCAATGGTTTCCCCGTGGTGGTGTGGGTTATTTTCAGTAATTGGTAATTTAATGGTGAAGGTTGTTCCTTCTCCAGGTATGCTTTTGACGTCAATTTGGCCAGATTGCTTTAGTATATAATCGCGGGCCTCATAAACGCCAATTCCCATGCCGGCGTTACCTTTTGTTGTATCAAATGGTTTGAATAATCTCTCGGAAATAAACTTTTTATCCATACCATGTCCATTATCAATAATATCGATTATAGCCTGTTCTTTGTTCTGGTCTAGTTGCAGTTTGACAAAACCGTTATCACAGGTTGCTTCTTGGGCATTTTGAACCAAGTGCCCAAGAACTGCAGTCATTTTATCGGCCTCGGCTTGTATCCAGCATGATTTAAGCTTGGTTGAAAGGGTTAATGGAGGCTTATTAGCTGCCTGTTGTTTGGCGACATCAGTAATAATTTTAACCAGGTCAATGTGTGTAGAAGGGATGGTTTTTATTTCACCTTTTTTTAACTGAGACACCAGTTGTTGCATTTTTTGACTGACATTACGCAGAGTTTCAATTGAATCATCAATAAATTCAGGGTTATGTTTATGTTTTTCAGCATTTTTGACGATGAGAGACGTTTGGGCAACCAGATTTTTCAGGTCATGGACAATAAACGCTGATAATCGGTTAAAAGCTTCAAATTGTCTGGCTCTGGATAATTCATCACTAGCCTGATTAAGAGCTAGAGCATTTGCTAATTGTAAGCCCACGGTTTTTAGTAAGTCATGGTCTTCCCAGTTTAGTTGGCGGGGAACCCTGGCTTTGGTCAGCACCACAAAAGCAACCATTTCGTTTTTTTTGAAAAGCGGAATAATCAGCCAGACGTTGTATTGTTTTTTATCCCATAAATGTAAATTCAGTTCAGCGTATATTTCCGGAGTATTATTGTATTCAACAAAATCAATAACCCATTGCATTTGTTCAAGAAATTGAATGAATGGTTCATTTATATCGAAAACCAGCTCAGGCTCAAAGCCTAAATGGTATTCATCGGAAAGTTGATACTGACCTTGTTGATTTTTGATCCAGATAGCGCCTCCGGAGCTGTCAACCAAGTCAGCCAATGTTTTGATAATAAAGTAAGAGAGTTCGTTTATGGTGTCATATTCAGCAATAGCTCTACTTAACTTGATCCATTCTTCACGATAATCATAGTGATAATGGAAAAAATGCTTACTGAAATAAACTTTGGCTAATGCTCGGATTTTTCCTGATGCAAACAAGATAACAAGCAACATCAAAGCTAAAATGATAAAAAAGGTTTGAGCAATTTCTCCCCAGCTTCCTCCGTAGTCGCGGATATAATAGCCAGCTAGTGACATCACTAACAGATATAATCCGGTGCTTGTCAGGATGGTGGTGTGAAAAACGACCTGCCTGGAGAGGCTGATATCTTTTTGTTTTTCCTCCAGCCTGTTGATAGAGATTGCGAGTAACGGAATAATCAAGGCATTGAGAAGTCCTCGGGAATCCCATAGTTGCGAGTCAAGATTGCTGAATAATAAAGATTTACTGTAAACAATAAAATCAAAAGTAAAGATAGCTCCGGTTCCAAGGCAGAGAAATTTTATGGCCCAACGATTGCCAATATCGGCATTTCGGAAAAGGTTTTCTACTAGCATTAGGCCGGTAACGGCAAAAATGACATGAGCAATAAGTCGTATGTCGCGACCTAGCAGAGATCTTAAGCTATCTTGAAGATATATTGAGCTTTCAATACTTAATATTAAAGCAATAAAAAAAATAATCAGATAATTCGAATAGGATGAACTTAGAAATTTAACAAAACTGCCATCAAAGTTTTGTTTTGCAATTAAAGAAGCTAAAAAATAAAACCAGGCAATGTTTCTTAATGTTTCGAAAACTAAGGTGTCGGCTATATAAAAATCTTCATTTTGAAGCGTAAAGGCGACATAGCCGCTCCAGAGGATCGAAATTCCAGTTGGTATTAGGAATGTTTTGGCAAAAGGGTTGGTTTTTACCCCGGCCAATGCCAGTAAAAACAACAGGGTGTAGGCGATTGCAGCAATTAGGTAACTGTAATAGCTATAATCTTCCATAAACTTTAAAAATTCCTGCTCAACATGCTGGTGCCAAAATCGGTTAAAAGTTTTTTTGCTGTTTCATGTTGGTTATGGGGCGCCTGGGTATACAAGACAATTTGTAGTTCTGGTGAGTCATTAGCGGTAAAACGTTTTTGAAGCTGCAATAATTTTGCCAAATAGGGATTGGATGTATGGGTTGAGCCAATCATGTACCAGCGTAAAATAACGAGGTCTCTGTTTCGGCTCCGGATAATTGATTGATCAACTGTTAAGGTGTTGTTGCCGTATTTTATTTTAGAAATGTTTTTGTCTAGCAATCGCCAAATTGGGTTTCTATGGCGTACCAGGACATGTTCAGAATTGACCAGCTCGGAACCTCCCTGGATTTCTTTGCCAAAATTTGCCTGGTAAACCCCAATCACATTATTATTTTTTTTAAAAAAATTCAGTGATTCTGTAACAATCCCTTTAAATTCAGGCTGCCATCCCCAAACCGGGGCATGACTTGGTTTCCAGTTATGTTGTTCCAGTACGGAAAAATCTTGCAGTAATTTTGTTCCTGTTTGCTGCTGATTGGTTAAATAAGATGAAGCATACGGCCAGATAATAAAACTCAATAAAATAGCGGGCAACAGAGAGGCCAATTGTGGGCTTTGATTAATGTTAACAGATGACGTTTTTTCAGTTGCTTCGGGTAAAGTTGCTTCTGGCTGAGGATCTTTCCAGAATGAACCGATGTAAAACAGCAGCAAAATGACCACACCAAAAAAAACAGCGCCATACAGGATATGATCAACTCCTACTGCTAGTTTCATACCGCTGAGATGGCCAATCATAACGATCATGTAAGCTCGGAAGCCATTGGCAATAATTGGAACAATGATGGAAACAATAAAAAAAATAAAGCGCTTCCAATAGCTGGTATAAGTGATATAGGCATATACCAAGCCTAATGTTATTGAAGCAATGAGATAGTTTATGCCGCTGCAAGCTTCCACAACTGACCAGTTACCAGAAGCCAAAGAAAAATTCATGCCTTCGCGGTAGACAGACAAACCCGTTAAGCGCAACATTGCCACAGTGAAAGATGCGGTATATTCCATTAAAGGAGGAATTAATGACTCCCCAACTGGGACCATGAGCAGCAAGAAACCCAGTGGGAAGATGATTTTTTTAGTTATTTCTGATCCCAATATTAACCAGTAGCTGGCAATCAGCATCAATACAACTGCATATTGCTGCACAACAAGAACGTTGATTAAGCTCGCTGCCAGCCAGAGAAAGCCGCTGGCTATAATGGCAGTTAACGCTGGCCAGTAAGGTGAGGGGGAAAGATCTTTTAATTGATGTCGTTTTGACCAGATTAACCAAAAACTGATTGGGACAATGATATAGCCATGTGTATAAGTTTTTGAGCGATCCCAAATAGCTTCAATGGAAGCCCAAGTGTCAAAAAACATGAAAAGTGACAGCAAGGTTGCTGCCAGGATGCAGGCCAATGCTTTTTTCCAAATATCAGGTATTTGTTTTAATGATTGAGTGATTGTGGTGATTTTCATATTAAAAAGTAATAAAGATCTGTCTGTAAACTATATAGTTCCTGACATAGGAATTCATCAGGCTTTAAATGAGGAAATCAGACTTTTTAATTTAACGACTTTATCCGCTGAATTTAGCTTGCCATATCGAATCTGAAGATAAAGGTTGGTAATTGCATCAATTTGATTAGCCAGGTGGGGGAATTTTTCGTTGCAGCGATGGGCGAAATCTTTCGCGCCTTCTCCTGTTGCTATTATGACTCCCTTTGTGGCGATTTTACTACAAAATTGATGGTACATGGATAAAACCAGATCGTCTGAAATATTTTTTTTATAAAACATTATAAAAATCAAAATACTAGTAAAAATAGAAAAAATCCCAAGAAGCACGTAAGCAAGCTTTTTAAAGTGTTGAATGTCTAAAATATTTAATAAGCTTTGCTGGTTTTCTGATGTGTAATTAATAATCCAACGTTGCCAGCTATAATCGACACTATCCCACATTAAACCAGCATGTTTAAACCATTTTCCTAAGATGCTTTGTTTTTGGTTTCGCAGGAAATTGACTTCTCCATTGGCGATTTGCAGATCAATATTTACATCCTGTTCAATTCGCTCAGGAGCAACCGCTGCTGTTGGGTCAATTCTGATCCAGCCTTGTTTCTCTAGCCATACCTCCGCCCATGCATGGGCATTAGCTTGACGTATTTCCAAAAAATCCCCTAATTCATTGAATTTCTCTCCTTGATAGCCCGTGACAACTCGCGCAGGGATTTTGGCAACCCTCATTAAATAAACAAAAGCCGTGGCATAATGACTACAAAAGCCGCGGCGATGTTCAAATAAAAATGCTTCAATTGGTTTATCCGGCATCAGTGGTGGGCGGAGGGTGTAATAAAAATCAGAATTTGAGAAAAAATTCAGGATGTTTTTAATTAATTGCTCTGGGGTTTGGGAGGGGCCTTGTAAATTATTGACCAGATTGGTCAGTTTTTTTGAAGGTTGCCCAGGTAATTGAAGGTTAACATTAATTTCTTTTTTAGTGATTAAGCCGGTGCTATAAGTTGTAAATGAGGTGATTTGGTACTCAGCCCGATTTTGTGGGTTATTGGATGCCAGTAATTGGTAGTTTTTATTCCGAACAGTATCGCCAGGAAATTTTGCAGGAATATCCAAAGCAAAGATCCAGTTTTGTTTTTGAGGCTCTTGTAACAGCGTGTAATGATAGGCCGTTCCTGAAAATTCAGGGTCAGTTTTTTTTAAATGATTTTTCTTAGCTTTGGTTTGGGACCAGCGCTTGCCGTCCGTATATGAAAAAACAGGGCCGCGCCAATAGCGCTCTTCAGGTGGTGGCAAGGCTCCTGAAAATCTTGTTCTGAAAACAAGCTCATCAGATCGCCCTAAACGGCTGATAGACCCGGGTTCTAAAGTGTTCGATAAGCCAATTTTTGCAGCATGAGGGTCATTCAAAAACATCCATTTAGGCGCTTCTAACCTGGGAAAGAAAATGAACATGACGATCATAAATGGAAACGCCTGAAGCAGGATAATAGCAGAGTGTTTCAAGGCGGGTGAAATTTGTGGACGGGGATTGTTGATTAAAATTAGAGTGCCTAAAAGCAGGCAGCATGCGAGAAAAATATAGAATGCCATGAAAATATTTTGAACATAGAGAAATTGTGAAGCTGCTACGATAAAGGCTAGGTAAGTAATTAAGATTATATCTTTGGGTTTGCGCATTTCCATCAGTTTTAAACCCAAAGCAGTAATAAAAAGACTGGTTCCCGCATCTCTACCAAAAACCGTATGATGTTGTATAAAAAGTATCGTCAGCCCACCAATCGTGAGAAGAAAGATCAAAATTTTGCTTGGCAGCCATTGCTTTTTCCAGATGGTGATAAAACGCCATATTAATAAAATGCCATATTAATAAAATGCTAAAAAAAATAAATATAGATGGAGGCAAATGCCAGGCATGAGGGGTGGCAATAAATGCAACAGCAATTAATAATGCTGCCAAATGGGTTTTAGGAAATTGTTTCATGTTTAAAAAATTGCCAGAGCTTCAAGGCATTCACGGAAATGGGGGGTTCCATTTGCGGGTTTTTTGATGGTGCTGACAAGTTTTAAGCCGTAGTTCAAGCCATTCTTTTCTGCCTCAATAATCCAGCGACAAAGTAAACTAAGGCGTTCTTCCTTATCACGACCTGGGGTTTGTTGATAATCCAGCCATATTTCAGGGTTTTCTTGAGAGATGAATTCTTTGCTATGAAGACCTTGCCCCTTAGCGAAAGTTTTCCAATGAATTTGTCTGATTGAATCACCGGGTTGATAGGTATTGAGTCCAAAAAAATCTTCATGGTTTTTTTTCCAGATTCCTGAGCCTTCAGAATTGATGTTGCTCTCTGGAAAGGGCGTATTGGAAGGAAATGGCTTAGGATAAACCAGAACTTTAAGATCAAAATTTATTGGCGCCCAGGCTCTAAAAAAACCTAACGGATAAATACTGGAAATGGTTATAGTTTGACAGCGATGCCAGCCTCTTTTGCGAGTTAAAGAATAAAGCGTGATGGCGATATATTCTTGTGTAGAAATTTGCGTCTCAATGACGTCTTGTCCGGTAGTTTTTATAGCAAGTGCAGGGAAATTGTATCTGGCGTTTCCCTTAAGATGAATAGTAAATGGAGCAGTTTCTCCGGCAAATACGGCTTTGGATTTACCTGTTTGAACGGCTAATCCAGCCAGGGATTTGAAACTGTGAATAATACAAACGAAAAATACGCTAGCCAGGAAAAATGCCAGAATATAGATTAAATTATTCTGGTATACGAATGCGATCAACAATAATATTGAAATTAATACTACAAAACCCAAGCCATTTTTTGTTGGTAAGATAAAAATGCGTTGATGATTCAGGGTGACCGAATTTGTTGCTATTTTTTCTCCTTTAATAAATCTGCTTGGACGAATCCGGTTTAACAAAGTGCTCAGGAAATTCATGGAATCTTAACCTGATGCAAAATTGGCGCGACAATGGCTTGAGAATCAGATTGCCCGGGTTGTAAGCGATGGCCAGCGACCGCAGGAAAAACCGCTTGAATATCTTCAGGAATGACGCTATCTCTTTGTTCGGTGAATGCCCAGGCTTTAGCCGCTGTCAGTAGTGCTAAGCTGGCGCGAGGTGATAAACCTATCGGGAAATCTTCAGAAGAACGGGTGAAATCAATTAATGCCTGCAGATAATCAAGCAGAGCGTCCGAAGCATATATTTCGGTGATTTTTTGTTGAATCACTTCGAGTTGCGGTGGAGATAATTGAGTTTCTAATTTTTCTATCAGCAGATATCGTTTGATGCCTGTTAGCAGTTCTCTTTCTGCCTTATAGTCAGGATATCCAAGCTCAATACGCATTAAGAATCGATCCAGTTGTGATTCTGGCAGGGGGTAAGTGCCTAACTGATGGCTGGGATTTTGAGTGGCAATAACAAAAAAGGGTTCAGGAAGCGTGTAGGTATTTCCCTCAACACTGATTTGTCGTTCTTCCATTGCCTCCAGAAGTGCGCTTTGAGCTTTAGGGGTTGCGCGATTAATTTCATCGGCCAGAATCATTTGCTTAAAGATTGGTCCTGGATGGAAAACGAATTGGTGGTTTTCTGCATTAAAAATCGAGCTTCCGATAATATCGGCAGGTAAGATGTCACTGGTAAACTGAATTCTTTGATATTCAAGCCCGAGGAGTTTGGCCAGCGTGTGTGCTAAAGTGGTTTTTCCCACGCCCGGAACATCTTCAATAAGCAGGTGGCCCTTTGCAAATAAGCAACACAATGCAAGACGTAATTGTCGGTTTTTCCCCAGAATAATTTGGTTGGCGGTATCAAGCAGTTTTTCTATAGCACTCAGCATAATAAGGTTTTTGGGTATGTGGCAAAATTTATAATTACCCGTTAAGTATAGAAGCTAAAATAGACTATGAATGTGAGAGCTTAAATAATATGAACAGCAGTGCGGTTGGGAAGTTAAGAACAAAATCAAATTAAACCAGAGGTATTATTGTGAAAGATTATGGTGAAGTTCGAGAAGATTTATTGGCGATGCTGGGTGAGTTAAATGAACGGTTAGGGAAGATAACCGATGATGTCAAGCATAGCAAAGAACCCCCAGAGAAAGATTTTGCCGAGCAAGCGATTGAAATGGAAAATTATGAAGTGCTCGATCATTTGGGGAATGCTGCCAGAATGGAAATTAATCAGATAAAACAGGCATTAGAGCGGATTGAAAAAGGCCTTTATGGGGAATGTAGTGTGTGCGGAGAGCCAATTAATGAAGAGCGACTGAAAGCTTTACCCTATTCAGATAAATGCATTCGCTGCGCTGAGAAAGAGTCGTGAATTTCCAGGATTTATATGATCAATTATCCACGTTAGACATTGCCATATTTGGCATTAACTTGTTGCTGCTGATATTTTCTCGCTGGATCGTTTACGGATTTAACAAGCCGATTGCTGATGCAAATAAGGAGGCTAAATTATGGACCTTGCGGGCAGTCAATGTTTTGTTGCTGATAATGCAACTGATTGCAATTTTTGAAACCAAATATATTCGACAAATTTCTTTAACAGGGTTAACGCTTCTTTTTGCCTTTGTGTTGGTATATTTTTTTCAGATTTTTTTATTACATAAATTTGGACGAACCAAGGAAATAGAGAGTGAGACGGTTCGTTATGAAACTTATCAGTCTGAAATTTTTGGGCTGCTAGGAATTGTTTTGGCACTGATAGTCTCAGTGTTGGTAATAATCAATATCTGGGGGATTACCGATTGGCTGCAGGCAACTAGTGTGCTAGGCGGGATTTTGCTGCTGATTTATTCAACCAAAGATGTTTGGGCGCCGGATCAAATTAATGGCTTAATGTTGTTGTATAACGGTGATGTTGAGCCAGGGAGTGTTGTCAAGGTGGATGAGTTAGGGTTGCTTGGGGTAACGCTTCGAATTACATTAATTCAGGTTGTTTTTAGAGATCTTCGGGGTGGGCATCGTGTTATTGTGCCGAACTCTAAATTACGAAATTCCAGAATTGATATTTTAACCAAAGGCCCAGGGTCTGGATTGCGTCAATTTGCCGATTTTAAAATAGGCTATGGTCACACTAGTGAAACGATTGAAAAATTCCTGCAAACTGTTTGGGAGGCTGCCTGTGAAATGGAGGCGGCGATTAATAATGAAAAGTCCCCTGCAATAAAATTACAAGAAGCAGGCGATCATGCAATTACCTGGCGCATGGTTTATTCGCTAAAAAATGTTTATCGGCTCATCAGTGCGCAATGTGCGATAAATCGGGCGGCTTATGATTTATCTTTGCAGGAAAATATTGGTTTAAATACCCCTTTGACTCATGAGGTTTCCATTCATGAAAAGCCAGAAGTCATTCCCCATATTATCAAAAAATGATATGGGGAATGACTCCCGGTTTTTATGTTTAGCTTTACGATGATATTTGGTTTTATCAGTAAATATATGTGTTCTGTTAAAATTCCTAGCATGTTTTGCTACTAGATTCCGAGTCGGTATTCCAGTCATTTTATTGGCTTTTTTGCGTTTTTTCATGGCCATCCTCCTTTTTGAAATAGATTAACTTATAATAGGTATTCTAAATAGATTTAGTTTGATTTTAAATCCCCCATGATCTATTGAATAACGAGTAAATAATTTTATTGAGACAGATTTGCATCCGTGAAATTCCGAAAAAAATTTGATGTTATTGTTATTGGCGGCGGCCATGCCGGGACAGAGGCAGCGTTGGCTTCGGCTCGCACTGGAGCAAAAACCTTACTATTAACCCAAAATATTGATACCTTGGGACAAATGAGCTGTAATCCTGCGATAGGAGGTATTGGCAAAGGACATCTAGTAAAAGAAATAGACGCTCTGGGCGGTATTATGGCTCAGGCAATCGATCAAGCAGGAATTCAATTTCGGACCCTGAATGCCAGTAAAGGGCCGGCTGTTCGAGCTACTCGGGCCCAGGCTGACAGAAACTTATATAAACAAGCAATCAGGTCAGCGCTGGAAAGCCAGGAAAATCTTTCGTTATTTCAACAAACGGTCTCTGACTTAATAGTGACAGGTGATGCCGTTGCTGGTGTTAAAACCCAAATGGGATTACAGTTTTCCGCTCCATGTGTGGTTTTGACGGCAGGTACTTTTCTTGCGGGGCGAATCCATATAGGTCTGGAAAATTATACTGGTGGCAGGGCAGGAGACCCTGCATCGATTGCTCTAGCAGAAAGGTTACGGGAATTACCTTTTCAGGTGGATCGTTTGAAAACCGGGACACCGCCTAGAATTGATGGTCGAACTGTTGATTTTTCAAAGCTGGAAAAACAATTGGGTGATTCTCCCGTTCCAGTTTTTTCGTTTATCGGCGATAGTAGCCAGCATCCTCTGCAGATTCCTTGCTTTATTACTCGTACCAATGCAAAAACGCATGAAATCATTCGCTCAGGTCTTGATCGTTCGCCAATGTATTCAGGGGTTATCGAAGGTGTAGGGCCACGTTATTGTCCCTCTATAGAAGATAAGATTGTACGTTTTGCTGATCGTGATTCGCATCAGATTTTTGTTGAGCCTGAAGGTTTAGATACACATGAGATCTATCCAAATGGTATTTCAACCAGTCTGCCATTTGATGTCCAGTATTCCTTTGTGCGCTCTATGCTTGGTTTTGAAAGCGCGGAAATAATTCGTCCTGGTTATGCAATCGAGTATGATTTTTTTGATCCGCGCGGTTTAAAAGCTTCTTTGGAAACAAAGCATATGCAGGGTTTGTTTTTTGCTGGGCAGATTAACGGTACAACCGGATATGAAGAGGCAGCGGCTCAAGGGCTGATTGCCGGTTTAAATGCAGCAAGACAAACCCAAGATTTGGAAAGCTGGACTCCTGCGCGGAACGAGGCTTATATTGGCGTCATGATCGATGATCTGATAACTCGTGGTACGCAAGAGCCTTATCGAATGTTTACCAGTCGGGCAGAATATCGCTTGATTTTGCGTGAGGATAATGCCGATTTAAGATTAACAGAGACTGGGCGTCAGCTAAAATTGGTTGATGATAGTCGGTGGCGGCAGTTCGAAGAAAAAAGAGCGGCTATTGTCAATTTGCAATCCGAACTTGCTAATCAATGGGTCAGAATAGGTTCAGAGCAGGCAGAGCAAGTTGCAGCAATTTGGGACAAGCCTTTGTTGAGAGAAACAACTTTAATGGATTTGTTGCGGCGACCTGAGGTGGATATTGATAATTTATTGTCTTTAACAAACTTTTCCGAAGTTGATAAGCAGGTTTCAGAGCAGGTTCAAATACAGGCTAAATATTCCGGGTATATTGAAAGGCAGCAAAGTGAAATTGAACGGACAAAACGTTATGACGATTTACGTTTGCCTGAGCGAATTGATTATGGAAAAGTGTCCGGCCTTTCAAATGAGGTTAGTGAAAAACTAAAAAAGCAGCAACCGGAGACATTGGGGCAGGCATCCAGAATTCCTGGAATTACACCTGCTGCAATTTCATTGTTGTTGGTTTACCTGAAAAAGAAGTCTGCCTAATGGATAAATGTTATGGCTTGCTGGAGGCTGGGCTAAATGAGCTGGGTTTGTCCATTTCCTATGAAAAAATCAACGCCTTGATAGCATTTCTTGCCCTCATTGAAAAATGGAACAAAGCCTATAATCTGACCGCTATTCGTAATAAAGAAGATATGGCCGTCTTGCATATACTGGATAGCCTGACTGTGTTACCTTATCTGTCCGGAAGCAGGGTTCTTGATATTGGAACGGGTGCTGGTTTACCGGGCATTCCCTTGGCCATATACAAACCGGAGATGGAATTTGTTTTGCTGGATAGTAATGCCAAGAAAACACGTTTTGTGCAGCAGGCAATCCTTGAATTAGGCTTAAAAAATGTTCATGTTTGTCATTCGCGTGTTGAGCAATATCACGATACAGAGGGGTTCAATACCATTGTCAGCCGTGCATTTTCCAGTTTGCAGGATATGGTGGGGAAAACTAAACATTTGCTACATGAAAATGGTTTGTTGCTGGCAATGAAGGGTCAAAAGCCAGTCAAAGAGCTTGAGCAGCTATCAATGCCCGGGGAAATTGTTTCACTTCATGTGCCTGGAATTGATGCAGAGCGCTGTTTGGTACGAATAGAAAAAGGTGGGGCGTATGGCTAAAGTGATTGCGGTAACCAATCAAAAGGGTGGGGTTGGTAAAACTACGACCAGTGTTAATCTGGCAGCGGCGCTGGCTGCAGCAAAAAGAAATATTTTGTTGGTCGATTTGGATCCACAAGGAAATGCTGCAATGGGGTGTGGTATTGATAAAAACGAGATTGAATTATCAAGCTGTGATTTGTTGCTAAATGAAGCGCCTGCTGCGGATATTATGGTGCGGCCTGAGAATGTTGAATTTTCAATTATCCCCGGTAATGCTGATTTGACTGCGGCAGAAGTTCAACTGATGACTGCAGAGCACAGAGAAAGAAGGCTTGCTGACGCTTTGTTGGGAGTAAAGGCGCAGTTTGATTACATTTTAATTGATTGTCCGCCTTCGCTGAATATGTTGACCTTGAATGCCATGGTTGCGGCTGATAGTGTCTTGATTCCAATGCAATGCGAATACTATGCGTTGGAAGGCTTGTCGGCTTTGATGGATACGTTACGCAATATTCAGGAGACTGTGAACCCTAAATTACATCTAGAAGGTATTTTACGAACCATGTTCGATACCCGAAGCAGATTAACAAAAGATGTTTCTGACCAGTTGCTCGAATATTTTTCGGATAAAGTTTTCAGAACCTGTGTGCCTAGAAATGTTCGATTGGCCGAAGCTCCAAGTCACGGTCTTCCTGTTTTGGCCTATGATAAATCTTCCAGAGGCGCGGTTGCTTATATTGCTTTGGCTGGTGAAATGATTAGAAAAGAAAAAGGTAAATAAAGTAAATGGCGTTAAAGAAAAAAGGTCTGGGGCGTGGGCTTGATGCGCTTTTAGGTGATGTCAGACAAGATACGGTTTCGGATAAGGGGGTTGAAACATTACCCGTAGAGCGCCTGCAGAGGGGGAAGTTTCAGCCCAGAAAAGATATTGATCCAGAAAAGTTACAGGAATTGGCGGATTCAATAAAAGCACAGGGTATTATTCAGCCAATTGTGGTGCGGAAAATTGATGCTGAAATGCATGAAATCATTGCTGGAGAACGACGTTGGCGAGCAGCCCAGTTAGCAGGGCTGCAGGAAGTTCCTGTGGTTGTCAAGGATATTGATGATCGTTCTGTGATGGCGATTGCTTTGATCGAGAATATTCAGCGTGAAGACTTGAATCCTTTGGAAGAGTCTGAGGCGTTGCGGAGGTTGCTTGATGAATTCGAAATGACCCATCAGCAAATTGCTGATGCGGTGGGCAAGTCTAGAACGACCGTTACCAATCTTTTACGCCTGCTGGATCTTCATTCTGATGTGAAAGCAATGCTGGCCAAAGGAGAAATGGAGATGGGGCATGCCAGGGCATTGTTGGGGCTTGATGAAAAAAAACAAATCACAGCGGCAAGGCAAATAGTGAGTCAAGGCTTGACTGTCAGGGCAACAGAAAAGTTGGTAAAAAGCTTGTTGACAGAAAAAATAATAGTAGAGAAAAAGAGAGTAGATCCCGATATTCTAAGATTGCAAAATGAATTGTCTGAAAAAATTGGCGCAAAAGTAACGCTTAATCATCAACAAAGTGGCAAAGGCAGTTTAATTATCAGTTATTCAAGCCTGGAAGAATTAGAGGGTGTGATGAATAGACTGGAGTGAGAAAGATACTGAAACGACCTTGATTTAATCAAGTGTGGCCGTTATAATTCTGCAGCTATTGAGTGGGGTTTGCTATGGCAGCTAGGGCAGATGTTTCTACTGTCAACAAGATTTTAATATTACAAGTTCTGGTTTTGTTCTTAGCCGTTGCCGGGTTTTTGATTGCAGGTGGGTGGAAGGATGCGTTGTCGCCAGGCTTGGGTGGACTAATTGCGCTGTTAGCCAACGTGGTTTTTGCTTATTGGGTGCAATTGGCTAGTGATAAACCTCCGCGGGAAATGCTTCATTATTTTTATATAGCGGAAATTGCAAAGATTATTCTAACAATACTGTTGTTTAGTATTTTCTTTCAAATCCCGGGAGTGCAATTGCTGTATTTGATGTTAGGGTATGTAGCAGTTTTGTCAGTTCATTGGCTCGCGTTAATTTTGTGGTGAAATTATTAATTTATTAGAGAGAAAATATGTCGGCTGAAGGTGGCGCTCAAGGGTATATTGTTCATCATTTAACACCCCTATCGGTTGGTGAGGGTTTTTGGACACTTCATCTAGATACCTTGTTTTTTTCTGCAGTGTTGGGTGGTTTGATTGCCTGGTTTTTTAAATCAGTAGCAGATAACGTGACCAATGATGTTCCTGGATTTGCACAAAATGTGGCAGAAACATTAGTGGAATTCGTGGATACTCAAGTTAAAGACAGCTTTCATGGAAGAAATGAAATGATCGCTCCTCTTTCCTTAACGATATTTTGTTGGGTTTTTCTCTGGAATCTAATGGACTTGGTGCCAGTAGATTTGCTTCCCCTTATTGCTAGTTTAATGGGCATGGAGTATCTTCGGGTGGTTCCAAGCACAGATTTGAATGCAACTTTTGCTTTGGCCATAACAGTTATCTTGTTAACTTATTTTTACAGTGTAAAGGTCAAGGGTTTTTTCGGCTTTGCTAAAGAAATATTGACGCATCCTTTTGGACCGTGGCTGTTCCCATTCAATTTAATGTTAAGGCTGGTTGAAGAGTTCGCAAGACCAGTATCATTGGCGCTTCGTTTATTCGGGAATCTTTATGCGGGTGAATTATTATTCATTTTAATTGCCTTGTTGCCCCCGTTAATCCAACCATTGCTGGGCTTGCCTTGGGCAATTTTCCACATACTGGTTATTACTCTGCAAGCTTTTATTTTCATGATTTTGACTATTGTTTATCTCAGTCTTGCGCATGAAGATCATTAATTTTTTTACCCTTATTGAATTGATAAAAATATTTAGGAGATACTATGGAAATTGCATCATTAGTTGCTGATATACAAGGTCTAACTGCTATCGCAGTAGGATTGATTTTAGGGATGGGGGGTGTTGGTACCGCTATCGGATTTGGTTTGCTGGGCGGTAAATTTATCGAAGGAGCAGCACGTCAGCCAGAATTAGTTCCAATGCTACAGGTTAAATTTTTCATTATTGCCGGATTACTTGATGCGGTGACTATGATTGGTGTGGGTATGGCTCTGTTTTTTACCTTTGCCAACCCGTTTCTTTCTGCCGTGCAGAATCTTGCAGGCTAAGAAACACATTAACAGCAACCTGAGGAAAGTATCATGAGCATCAATGCAACTTTGATTGGTCAAATGATCACATTTGCGCTTCTGGTGTGGTTCACCATGAAGTACGTTTGGCCGCCAATCATGGAAGCACTGGAGGCCCGTAAGAAAAAAATTGCTGATGGATTAGCAGCTGCTGAAAAAGGTCAGGAAGATATGCTCCTGGCTGAAAAAAAAGCAAAAAATGTTCTGAAAGAAGTTAAGGAACAGTCTGCTGAAATCATTAGTCTAGCTCAAAAGCGAGCTAATGAGATAGTAGAGGCGTCAAAAGGTGAAGCCAAAAAAGAAGGCGATCGGTTGATCGAGGCAGCCAAGGCGCAAATTGCACAGGAAATGCAACAAGCCCAAGAAGGTTTAAAAAAAGAGGTTTCAGAACTGGCTTTAAGTGCAGCAGAACAAATTTTGCAGGCTGAGATAGACAAGGCCAAGCATAAGCAAATTCTCGAACAAACAGCAAAACAGCTAGGTAAGGCCTGATGAGTGATTTGACAACAATCGCGCGGCCGTATGCCCAAGCAGTTTTCAAGCTGGCCAAAGAAGAAAATGCAACAGATCAATGGTCAGAGAATTTAGCTTTCTTGGCATTGCTTATGCAGGATGCTGAAATGGTTGGTGTTGTCAAAAATCCAAAGATCGAGAAAGAACGTATTGAGCAGTTAATTCTGGACATTGCTGAAGGGAAGTTTGATGGAAAAACAGTCAATTTCATTAGGTTACTGATACAGAATGACCGTTTATTATTAGCTCCCCAAATCTCAGAATTATATGAACAATATAAATCAGAAGACGAGGGTTATGTTGATGTTGAGCTGAAAAGTGCGTTTGCTTTAACCAAGGCAGAAGAAAAAACCATTGGCGCATCTTTGGAGAAAGCTTTAAACAAAACGGTTCACATAAAGGCAAATGTGGACAAAACATTGATCGGTGGATTTCTGGCCCGAGCTGGCGATATT
The DNA here is from genome assembly GCA_026989395.1 of Methylomonas sp. Lineage (GTDB taxonomy): Bacteria > Pseudomonadota > Gammaproteobacteria > Methylococcales > Methylomonadaceae > JALSJK01. Next base: position 10,216 of record JALSJK010000182.1, on the reverse strand, counting down.
GTAATCGATGGTTCTATAAAAGGTCGACTCCAACAATTATCTAAAAGACTCTAAAGAATAGAGTGAGAAAATAACATGCAATTAAATCCATCTGAAATAAGTGATCTAATTAAAGAAAAGATCAAAGATTTTGACCAAACCGTTGAGACCCATACCGAAGGGACAGTTGTTAGTGTGACGGACGGTATTGTGAGAATTCACGGATTGTCGAATGCCATGCAAGGTGAAATGCTGGAATTCCCTGAAAATACCTTTGGTATGGCATTAAACCTTGAAAGAGATTCTGTGGGTGCGGTAATTTTAGGTGCCTATACCCATATTACTGAAGGTGACCCAGTCAAATGTACAGGAAGGATTCTAGAAGTTCCTGTGGGTGATGAATTACTCGGCAGGGTTGTCGATGGTTTGGGGAATCCAATTGATGGCAAAGGCGCAATCAAGACCAAAAATAAATCGCCAATAGAAAAAATTGCTCCTGGAGTTATTGCCAGGCAATCAGTTGATGAGCCAGTTCAGACAGGTTTGAAATCAATTGATTCCATGATTCCAATTGGGCGTGGGCAGCGTGAATTAATCATTGGCGATAGACAAACCGGTAAGACTGCTATTGCTGTTGATGCGATCATTAATCAAAAAGGCACAGGTATTAAATGTATCTACGTTGCAATTGGCCAGAAAAGGTCATCAGTAGCAAATGTCGTACGGAAACTTGAAGAACATGGTGCGCTGGAACATACCATTATTGTTTCAGCATCTGCCTCTGAGTCCGCTGCAATGCAGTTTATTGCACCTTATACTGGCTGCTCAATGGGAGAATATTTCAGAGATAAGGGAGAAGACGCCTTAATTATCTATGATGACCTGACAAAGCAAGCTTGGGCTTATCGACAAGTATCGTTACTTTTACGACGTCCACCAGGAAGAGAAGCTTATCCTGGAGATGTGTTTTATTTGCATTCTCGGCTGTTAGAAAGAGCCGCAAGAATTAACGCCGATGAAGTTGAAAAACTGACGAAAGGTAAGGTTAAGGGTAAAACTGGTTCTTTGACGGCTTTACCAATAATAGAAACGCAAGGTGGTGATGTATCAGCGTTTGTACCAACTAACGTTATTTCGATCACCGATGGACAGATTTTTCTGGAAACCGATTTGTTTAATGCCGGGATTCGTCCTGCTGTTAATGCAGGTTTATCGGTTTCGCGGGTTGGTGGTGCAGCGCAAACTAAAATCATCAAAAAATTAGGTGGTGGTATTCGACTTGATTTAGCCCAATATAGGGAACTTGCTGCCTTTGCTCAATTTGCATCAGATCTGGACGAAAGTACTCGAAAACAAATCGAACGAGGTCAGCGTGTTACTGAACTCATGAAGCAAAACCAATATGCACCAATGTCGATTGCTCAAATGGCAGTTTCATTATTTGCTGCAAATGAAGGTTTTCTTGATGATGTCGAAGTTGAAAAAGTAAGAGACTTTGAAGATGCATTGCAAGGCTATATGAAATCAGAGCAGTCTAAATTGATGGATGAAATTAATAAGACGGGTGATTTTAATGACAAGATAAAAGAACAGTTAACGAAAGCAATAGAGTCTTTTATTAATTCACAAAGCTGGTAAAAGGATTATCTAATGGCTGTTGGTAAAGAAATACGCACACAGATATCGAGTATAAAAAACACGCAAAAGATTACTCGTGCAATGGAAATGGTTGCAGCGAGTAAAATGCGTAAAACCAAGGATAAAATGGAAGCAACCCGGCCGTACTCGAAAAAAATAGGCCAAATTATTAAGCATCTGGCTCATGCTAAAACTGAATATCAGCATCCTTACTTGATTGACAGAGAAGTCAAAAGAGTTGGCCTTATTTTGATTTCGTCTGATCGAGGTCTATGTGGAGGTTTAAATTCCAACTTGTTTCGTATGGTCTTAAAACAACTTTCTCAATGGGAAAAGACTGGAGTCGAAGCTGACCTATGTATTATTGGCGGCAAAGGAGTTGGGTTTTTCAGCAGTATCAATGCCAATGTTGTTGCTCAGGCAACAAAAATTGGAGACACGCCACATTTGGAAGACATTATTGGCGTCATCAAAGTCATGTTAGATGCTTTTGATGGCGGAACTATTGACGAATTATATGTTGTTAGTAACGAATTTGTTAATACCATGACACAAAAACCCACAATGGAAAAACTTGTCCCTGTTGTAGCAAACAAGGAAGAGAATTCGGATGAAGAAAGTTCATTGGGTAGGCTTTGGGACTACATTTACGAGCCAGATGCAAAAGGGGTGTTAGATGACTTGCTGGTTAGATATATTGAGTCAATCGTTTATCAGGGCTTGGTAGAAAATAATGCGTGCGAACAGGCCGCAAGAATGGTTGCAATGAAAAGTGCTTCAGACAATGCGGGTAATCTCATTGATGAACTGCAATTGGTTTATAACAAGGCACGTCAAGCTGCGATCACACAAGAGATCTCAGAAATTGTTGCAGGTGCTGCTGCTGTATAATTTTTTTTCAACAGTTAGAATTTGGTTTTCTATAACTTAAGAATAAAACCATCTAGGCTTTGTTGAATTACCGATAATTAATTTAGATATAAGACTATTTAAGAGGACGAACAATGAGTTTGGGGAAAATCGTTCAAATAATTGGCGCCGTGGTTGATGTTGAATTTCCACGAGAAGCTTTGCCAAAAGTTTATGATGCGCTTAATGTGAAAAACAACGATCTTGTTTTGGAGGTGCAGCAGCAATTAGGCGATGGTGTTGTCAGAACTATCGCTATGGGGTCAACAGATGGTTTGAGTCGTGGACTGGATGTAAGTAACACAGGCGAGGCAATTGCTGTACCAGTTGGCCAAGAAACATTAGGTCGGATTATGAATGTTTTGGGCGATCCAATTGATGAAAAAGGACCCATTGGTGAAAAAACAAAATGGGGAATTCATCGGGAAGCGCCAAGTTATGAAGAACAAGCCCCAGCTAATGAATTATTAGAGACCGGTATTAAGGTTATCGATCTGGTCTGTCCTTTTGCTAAAGGTGGTAAGGTCGGTCTATTTGGTGGTGCCGGAGTAGGAAAAACCGTAAATATGATGGAGCTGATTCGTAATATTGCGATAGAACATAGCGGTTTCTCGGTTTTTGCAGGTGTTGGTGAAAGGACCCGTGAAGGAAATGATTTTTACCATGAAATGACGGATTCAAAAGTGATTGATAAGGTTTCCTTGGTTTATGGGCAAATGAATGAGCCACCAGGAAACAGATTACGTGTTGCTCTGACAGGATTAACAATGGCAGAGTTTTTCCGTGAAGAAGGTCGGGATGTTTTACTGTTTATTGATAATATTTATCGTTATACCCTGGCAGGTACCGAAGTTTCTGCGCTTTTGGGTCGAATGCCTTCGGCGGTTGGTTATCAGCCTACTTTGGCGGAAGAAATGGGGGTTCTGCAAGAACGGATTACCTCGACTAAAACAGGCTCAATCACTTCAATTCAAGCAGTATATGTGCCGGCAGACGATTTGACCGATCCATCGCCAGCAACAACTTTTGCTCACTTGGATGCAACTGTGGTGTTGTCTCGTCAAATTGCTGAATTAGGCATTTATCCTGCAATTGATCCATTGGATTCCAGCAGTCGTCAGTTAGACCCATTAGTGATTGGTGAGGAACACTATGATGTTGCACGATCAGTACAAGGGACTTTACAGCGTTATAAAGAATTAAGAGACATTATTGCCATTTTGGGTATGGATGAATTATCTGAAGAAGATAAGCTGACCGTATCCAGAGCCCGTAAAATTCAGCGATTCTTGTCGCAACCTTTTTTTGTCGCTGAAGTTTTTACCGGAGCACCCGGAAAATATGTTTCTCTGAAAGATACCATTGCTGGCTTTAAAGGCATTGTTGCTGGTGAATATGATGATTTACCTGAGCAAGCTTTTTACATGGTTGGTACCATCGATGAAGCTATCGAAAAAGCTAAAGGAATGTAGTATGAATACGATGGGTATTGTAAGATGAGCATGACTATTAAAGTTGATATTGTTAGTGCAGAGGGGGAAATTTATTCTGGCTCTGCAGAAATGATTTTTGCTCCAGCTGAAATGGGTGAGGTTGGGATAGCCCCTCGTCATGCGCCTTTTATTACCAGATTAAATCCTGGAGAAGTTAGAGTAAAGGTAAATGAAGAAGAGCAATATCCTTTTTATATTTCAGGGGGACTTCTTGAGGTGCAGTCTCATCTCGTGACTGTGTTGGCTGATACGGCAATTCGTGCAAAAGATATTGATGAAGCAGCAGCTTTGGAAGCCAAAGCTAAAGCTGAAGAAGCTTTACAGGATAAGTCAGGTAAAATAGATTATGCAAAAGCCCAAGCGCAGTTACTTGAAGCTATGATGCAGCTTAAAACTTTGGATAGGCTAAGAAAAAAGGCAAGGTAAATGGGATTTATAGAGAGCCCGGTAATGTTGATTCATTACCGGGTTTTTTTTGGCCCGAAATATTGTTTGAAATATAGTATATTATCGTTTACCGTGTGTGCGAATTAAAACATACGTTAAATATTTAATCACACATTTGGTGGTCTACTAAAAGACTTAAAAAATAGTTACATAGCTGGCTATGCGCTTATTTCAACTCCTTAAGTACGATTAAAAATTCTGTGCCAGTTATCTAACTTATTTCGTGCGCCTTACTAAAAAACCCCTTGTTTCTTAGTAAGAAAAAAATTAAGATTAAAAGCTTGGCAATATTTGAAAGTATTTGCTTACAAATTAACGCAGATTCATATATATTTAACATCCTTGTACTACACTTTAAATATGAGTTTTTCAGCTTCAATTAGCTGTTAGAACAAGCGGACTTAAAGATACAATTCCAAAGGACATCATTCGAAATGAGTATTAAAACTATTATTTTGGCTGCCGGGCAGGGTACCCGTATGAAATCAGCCAAACCTAAAATCTTACATAAAATTGCCAACAAGCCTCTTTTGCAACATGTTTATGACATGAGCAAAAAGCTCAATGATAATTCAATTTCAATTGTTTATGGGCATGGTGCTGAACAAGTTCTAGATGAACTGCAAGAGCTTGATGTCAAATGGGTTGAGCAAAAGCAACAGTTAGGTACTGGCCATGCTGTTCAGCAAGCCATTGATTTTATCAACGATGATGATACCGTTCTTATCTTATATGGCGATGTGCCACTTCTAAAATTAACAACAGTTGAAAAGCTAATTAATTTGGTCGAGGAAAGAACTCTGGCGTTATTAACGGTCATTTTGGATAATCCAACAGGTTATGGGCGCATTATTCGGGACGCTAACCAACTAGTAACAAAAATTGTCGAGGAAAAAGATGCGACAGTCGACGAAAAAAAGATAAATGAAGGAAATACAGGCATATTGGCCGTAAAAGGAAAACCATTAAAAAAATGGCTCAATAATTTACAAAATAGCAATGCCCAAGGCGAATATTATTTGACAGACATTATTGAGATGGCTGTAAATGATGATTTCATGATTGCGACTGCAAGTACAGAAAATGTAGATGAGGTCTTAGGAGTCAATAATAAACAACAATTAAGTCATTTGGAACGGGTTTATCAAATGGAAAAAGCAAATCAGTTGATGCTTGAAGGTGTGACTTTAAAAGATCCGATGCGATTTGATTTGCGAGGTGAAATTAAGTCTATAGGTAAGGATGTTGAGATAGATGTCAATATTATATTGGAAGGAGCTATCAATATTGGTGAAAACGTTAAAATTGGTGCTAATTGCATTATAAAAAATGCGAATATTGGCGATAATGTTGAAATATTGCCGAACAGTATTATTGAAAATGCCACTATTGGTGCATCAAGTAGAATTGGCCCGTTTGCCAGAATTCGGCCTGATACTGAATTGGCAGAAAATGTCCACATAGGAAATTTTGTAGAAATTAAAAAAACTACGGTAGCAGCTGGTAGCAAAATAAATCATTTAAGTTATGTGGGTGATGCAAGTGTTGGGAGTAAGGTTAATATCGGTGCTGGGACAATTACTTGTAACTATGATGGGGTAAACAAATTTCAAACTATAATCGAAGATGGTGCATTTATTGGGTCGGATTCGCAATTGGTGGCGCCGGTCACTGTCCGGAAAAATGCCACAATAGCCGCGGGTTCAACGATCACTAAAGAAGCACCGGAAGACCGTTTAACACTCGCTCGTTCAAGACAAGTTACAATTAGTTCCTGGCAACGACCGAAAAAAAAGGAGAAATAATATGTGTGGAATAGTAGGAGCAATTGCTCAGCGCGATGTTGTCCCAATTTTACTCGAAGGTCTCCGGAGACTAGAATATCGAGGATATGATTCTGCGGGTCTGGCGGTCATCGATAATGATGGTCAGATCAAGAGGCAACGCCAGATTGGCAAGGTTTCTCGATTAGAGAAATTACTTGAAGAAGATCCAACCCATGGCTTTATCGGGATTGCGCATACTCGTTGGGCAACACATGGAAAACCCAGCCAAAAAAATGCTCACCCCCATATTTGCCGGAGAAAAGTTGCTGTTGTTCATAATGGCATTATCGAAAATCATGAACAGTTGCGTAGTAAACAACTGAGTAATGGTTATGAATTTACTTCGCAAACCGATACTGAAGTCATCGTTCATGAAATTTATGATGCGCTTGAGCATACTGATGATTTGTTGAGTGCAGTAAAAACCACAGTAAAAAATCTGGATGGCGCTTATGCACTCGGAGTGATCAGTAATGAACACCCTGATAGATTAATAACTTGCAGAAAAGGCAGCCCTCTGGTTATAGGCGTAGGTATTGGTGAGTATTTTATCGCTTCTGATGTTGCCGCATTACTTCCTGTTACGCAGCGATTTATTTTTCTGGAAGACGGTGATATTGCCGAAATCACCCTGAACAGCCTGGTTATCTATAATGAACAGGGAGAAAAGGTTGAACGCCCAATCAAGGAAAGTATGTTGTCTGCCGATTCTGCTGAAAAAGGGGAATATCGGCATTATATGCTCAAGGAAATTTTTGAGCAGCCACATGCCATTTCAGAGACATTGGAAGGCCGGTTCATTGACCGACGCTTACAGGAAAATACCTTTGGACATGATGCCGATAAAATCTTTGATAATGTCAAATCAATTCAAATTTTAGCTTGTGGGACCAGTTTTCATGCCGGGCTAGTAGCAAAGTATTGGTTTGAAGAGCTTGCCAGAGTGCCTTGTAATATTGAGGTGGCAAGTGAATTTAGATATCGTAAGCCAGTTCTAAATCAAGATACTTTAATTGTCACTATTTCTCAATCTGGCGAAACTGCAGATACCCTGGCTGCATTGAATGAGGCCAAAACATTAGGCGCTAAATATTCTTTAGCTATTTGTAATGTACCTGAAAGTTCTTTGGTTAGAGAGTCTGATTTGGTAATGATGACCCGTGCAGGTCCGGAAATTGGAGTTGCTTCAACCAAAGCTTTTACAACACAACTGGTGACATTGATGTTATTGGTTATTGCCGTAGGTAGAAGGTTTGACCTTTCAAAGGAATTAGAGAAAAAAATTACCTCAGAATTATTTAAATTGCCCGGTCAAATTGAGGATATTCTAAAATTAGATAAACAAATTGAAGAGTTGTCTGAGCAATTTGCCGAAAAACATAATGCTTTATTCTTGGGAAGAGGAACACAATATCCAGTGGCTATGGAAGGAGCATTAAAACTGAAGGAAATTTCCTATATTCATGCAGAAGCTTATCCTGCAGGTGAGTTAAAACATGGTCCACTGGCATTAATTGATTCTGAAATGCCGGTTATCACCGTAGCGCCAAATAACAGCTTGCTTGAGAAACTGAAATCCAATATGCAAGAAGTTAGTGCCAGAGGCGGCCAATTAATCGTATTTATGGATGAAACATTGGAAGTTGAGGATGATGACAATGTGCAAATTATCAGGATACCAAGTGTTGAAAATGAAATTGCCCCTGTTGTCTATACGATTCCATTACAGCTGTTGTCCTATCATGTGGCTGTTTTAAAAGGAACAGACGTGGATCAACCTAGAAATCTTGCGAAATCTGTCACGGTAGAATAATTTTTTCCGCAAGTAGTTGCTGATGAACCTTTCGTATTTTTTTAATACGAAAGGTTTTTTGTTTTATCCTTCTCGATTCTGAAGAGTCGAAAATATCATACTTGAAATTTTTCCTCGAATCCCCATCCTCAAAATCAGAAACAGTTGTTTTTGGGAACGACTGTGAATCAATGCTTTTAACCTATCTTCGCAGCTTTTATTCTCAATTTCCTAATATTCAATGATTTTATCTAAATTAAAAATGCTGAATAGTTACTTTTCCGTAAAAATACATTGTAGAATTCAATTACACAGCATGATCTGTAGTCATTTTCTAGTTATACACGAAGAAAACTACTGTTTTTTATGATTCAGCAAGAATGAACATGTCTACTCCATTTTTTATCGACATCTGTCCCGTATTCATGCATTTTTTATGGTGAAATGGTGTTGTCTTGATGCCGAATAATCGAACAGTTTCTGATGGCTGTTTTGACAGAAATGCTGGAAACATTTCCGTTCAGCATCAGCGGTTTTCATGCCGATAATGGCTCTGAATATATTAACCATCAAGTGGTCAAACTGCTGAATAAACTCCATATTGAACTGACTAAATCTCGCTATCTCGCTCAAGACATAGCAATGATAATGCCTTGGCGGAAAGTAAAAATGCATCGGTTGTCCGTAAAGTCTTTGGTTATAGTCATATAAAACAGCACTGGGCTGCCGAAACTTAATGTCTTTAACCGAGAGCATTTAAATCCTTTCCTGAATTATCATCGCCCCTGTTATTTTCCAACGATCACCATGGATGACAAAGGCAAAGAATGGAAAAAATATCACTAAGATAAAATGATGACATCCTATGAGAAACTTAAATCTCTTGAGCAGGCTGAAAATTATTTAAAAGATTCTCCTTTTGGAGAGGGCTTTTAGGGGTTTTTTACAAAAGGTACTATGGTGTTTCTAACTGTTCAGTAGTTGTTGTTACGCTGCTTGTTTGCTTACTGGTAAAAGCCTGGTAAACAAAGATAGCGAAAGCAAATACCCCAACAGCAAAAACAATATCCCCTGGAACACGTGCCCAGACTAATCCCTCCATGACCGCACTATGCATAAATTCAGCGGAGCGGGCATAGGCATAATAATGTTTGATACTGGCATAGCTTTGCCACAGCCCTTGAGGAAGAAGGGATAGGAACGTCATCATGGCCAGGCCGATATTTAAACTCCAGAATGAAATTTTCAGCAATTTTTGGTTCCATTGATGAACGTCTGTTAGTCCGCGCATGCAAAATAACATTAAACCTAATCCAAGCATGCCATAGACACCAAATAAAGCGGCATGTCCATGATTAGCAGTAGTGTTAAGTCCTTGTAAATAGTAAAGAGAGATTGGTGGGTTAATCAGGAAGCCGAACAGTCCGGCACCAATCATGTTCCAGACTAGAACCGAAGCAAAAAACATAAAGGGCCAGTGATAGTTGATTTCCCAGTCCATTTCATGTTCAATTTTTGATCGGCTGTATGCTTCAAAACCAACAACTAATAATGGTACGACTTCCAATGCTGAAAATGTTGCACCAATTGCCAGAATTGAGATAGGGGTTCCGCTCCAGTATAAATGGTGGAAAGTGCCTAAAACACCGCCGCCAAGGAAGATAATGGTGGCAAATAAAATCATGGTGGTGGCAACAGAGACTCTTAACAATCCCATGCGAACGAATAAGGTTGAGATAATTGCAGTGGCAAACACCTCAAAAATTCCTTCAACCCACAAATGGACAACCCACCAACGCCAATATTCCATCACACTAATATGGGTATGTTGGCCCCACATCAGACCCGCGCCATAAAGTAAACCAATCGAGATGGTAGAAATAACTACCAGGAAAACCAGGGAGCCGGATGTTTTATCTTTTAAAGCGGGCCAGAGTCCTCGTAACACCAGAAGCACCCATAATAACAAGCCGATAAAAAGATATATCTGCCAGAACCGGCCAAGGTCAGGGCAAACGCATTAAAATATATTAATTAAAAGTAAGTTATGAGATATTTCTAATTTTAAATATAAGGAATGCCTCATGAGTGAAAGTATAATTGAATGTTTTTCAAACATAAAAGACCCGCGC
>JALSJK010000181.1 GCA_026989395.1 Methylomonas sp. | reverse complement strand
TTATTTATTACCCCGGTTGGCTATCAAATCATCAACGACTGACGGATCAGCCAAGGTTGAAGTATCACCTAGATTATCCAATTCATTAGCGGCTATTTTACGTAAAATGCGGCGCATGATTTTACCAGACCGGGTTTTTGGCAAGCCTGGCGCCCATTGGATCACATCTGGAGTTGCAATAGGGCCAATTTCTTTTCTGACCAGGTCAATCAACTCTTTCCTTAGATTTTCAGAAGGGACAATGCCTACATTAACAGTTACATACGCATAGATGCCTTGGCCTTTGATGTCATGAGGAAAACCGACAACCGCAGCTTCCGCAACATCGGGATGTAATACCAAAGCACTTTCAACTTCCGCAGTCCCCATGCGGTGGCCGGAAACATTGATGACATCATCGACACGTCCGGTAATCCAGTAATAACCATCTTTATCCCGGCGCGCACCATCGCCAGTAAAGTAATAACCCGGAAAGCTCTTGAAATAAGTATCGATAAAACGTTGATGATCGCCATAAACAGTTCGAGCCTGACCAGGCCAGGAGCTGGCAATAGCTAGAACTCCTGCAGCTTCTCCTTCAAGAATATTGCCTTCATTATCCAGAATTTCAGGCCTGATTCCAAAAAAAGGCAGAGTTGCAGAGCCGGGTTTTAAATCAATGGCGCCAGGTAATGGCGAAATTAAAATACCGCCGGTTTCTGTTTGCCACCAGGTATCGACAATCGGGCAACGTGAATCTCCCACGACGTGATAATACCATTCCCAAGCTTCTGGGTTGATGGGTTCGCCAACTGAGCCTAGTATTCTCAGACTGGTTCGGTTGGTACGGGTAACATATTCATCTCCTTGAGCCATTAATGCCCGGATAGCTGTTGGAGCAGTATAAAAAATATTGACCTGATGTTTATCAATCACCTGCCAAAAACGATCGGCTTCCGGGTAAGTGGGGATGCCTTCAAACATTAATGTTGTGGCGCCATTGCAAAGCGGGCCATAAATAATATAACTGTGGCCAGTTACCCAGCCAATATCAGCGGTACACCAATAAATATCACCATCGTGATAATCGAACACATATTTATGAGTCATCGCTGCATATAGCAAATAACCTGCGGTTGTATGCAGAACGCCTTTAGGTTTGCCGGTTGACCCAGATGTATAGAGTATGAATAATGGATCTTCAGCATCCATAGGTTCAGGCGGGCAATCTGTAGAAGCGGATTCCATCGCTTCGTGATACCAGACATCACGTGCGTAATTCCAGTTGATATTGTTACCCGTGTTTTTGATGACGATAACTTTTTTGATGCAGGGGCAATTTGCTACAGCTTGATCGGCATTACTTTTCAATGGATGGGTTTTGCCGCCCCGAATGTTTTCATCAGCGCAAACCAGAAATTGGCAATCGGCATCTATAATCCTGTCTCTAAGTGATTCGGCAGAAAACCCGCCAAAAACAATGGAGTGGACAGCGCCAATTCGTGTGCAAGCCAGTATCACAGTTGCAGCTTCAGCAATCATGGGCAGATAAATACATACTCTATCGCCCTTTTTAACGCCTAGTAATTTTAAAACATTGGAAAATTTGCAGACTTGCTCGTGGAGTTCCTGGTAGCTGATGCTTTTATCCTGATCTGGCTCATCGCCTTCCCAGATAATAGCCGGTTGATCAGCCTGACCTGCCAAATGCCGGTCCAGGCAGTTGTAACTAACATTGAGTTTAGCGCCTTCAAACCAGCGAATATTTCCTGTTGGAAAGTCAACATCCATGACTTTATCCCACGGTTTATCCCAGCTGAGAAAATGTTCCGCTTGTTCGGCCCAAAACGTTTCAGGTTCAGTAATGGAATGTTGATACATTTCCAGATAGCGATCTTTTGTAATGTGGGCAATGTTGGCTATTTCTGGCTTAACAGGATAAATTTTATCTTCAGACATGTTTTTCCCTCTTTTTCAATAGATATACTTCGCTCGATCACGACTGCACAAACTATACCTTATGTAATTCATTGGCTAATTGCACGAATTTTTTTAAGCGGGTTTGGGTTCCAGTTTTCAATGGCCCAATCAAGTTGCTGTGCAACCGGTGCTTTATTTAATTCATCAGGTGGCGATTGTTTTAATAAAATTAAAAGCTTATGTAAAGTGGAGCTGGCAGATTTAGGGTCAACTGCTGCTGCGAAGGTTTGTTTGCTGAGTTTACATCCCTGTTTGTCGACAATCACAGGAATATGTAGATAGTGCAACTGTTTAAACCCCAGTTTTTGCTGTAAATAAATTTGTCTTGTTGTTGAATCGAGCAAATCTATCCCTCTAACAACCTCTGTAATCCGTTGGGTATGGTCATCAACAACCACAGCCAATTGATAAGCAATAACCTGATCTTTTCTTTTCAGAATAAAGTCGCCATGGACTTGCTGCAAATTTTCAATGACGCCGCCTTGTAATTGGTCAGTAAAAGTAATTTCGCTATTTTCTGTTTTGATTCGCAAGGCATGGGGTTGGTTTTCTGATAGGCTTTTGTTTCTGCAAAAACCAGGGTAAATAGCAGGACCAGGATTTTTTTGGTGGTATTTGATTAATCCCTTACGGGTGCAGATACATGGAAATAAAAGCTGTTGCTGGTGAAGTTGTTCTAAAGCAGAATTGTACAGTTCAATTTGCTGGCTTTGATAAACGACGTCATGATCCCAGTGCAAGCCATAAGCCTCCAGTGTCTTAAGAATACTATCTGATGCGCCCGGGACATTTCGAAAACTGTCCAGATCATCGATTCTGAGCAGCCATTTACCTTTTTTTGATCGAGCCTGTAAATAACTTGCCAAGGCGGCATAAAGTGAGCCGAGGTGTAGCGGGCCGGTTGGTGAAGGTGCAAACCGGCCTATATAGTCGGGTGGGGTAATTACCCCATCTGCTTTTCGCGAATTTCGTCCAGGGTCTTGCAATCAATACATTGCGTTGCTGTCGGCCTTGCTTCCAAACGGCGAATGCCAATTTCTATACCGCAGGTTTCGCAATAACCATACTCACCTGACTCGATTTCTTTCAATGCTTCATCAATTTTCTTGATTAATTTACGTTCCCTGTCCCGGGTTCTTAATTCCAGGCTAAACTCTGATTCTTGTGTTGCACGGTCATTAGGATCAGGGAAATTGGAGGCATCATCCTGCATGTGGTGGACAGTACGATCTACTTCTTCCATTAAATCGGCTTTCCAGGCTTGCAGAATCTTTTCGAAATGCGCCAGTTGAGCTTCGCTCATATATTCTTCACCCGGTTTTTCTTCATACGGTTTAAAGCCGAAAAAAGAACCGGTATTTGAATTGTCAGCCATCCATTACTCCTACTTCATTAATTAAACCTGCGCATTTTTAACAGAAACAACGCTTGGTGGCAAGGATTATTGATAGAATTCGCCAATAAAATCACAAATCAAAAATAAATTTACACATGTCAAAAAAAATTGCTACTCGTATGCAAGGCATATCCCCTTTTTATGTGATGGAATTATTGCAGCGGGCTAAACAGCTTGAGCAACAAGGCCGTGATATCATTCATATGGAAATTGGAGAGCCGGATTTCCCAACGCCTGCGGGAATTGTAGAGGCCGGAATAAAAAGTATTCAAACAGGCTATGCGAAATATACCCCGGCAGCAGGATTACCCGCTTTAAGGGAGCGTATTGCCCGGTATTATCTTGATAATTATCATGTTAAGGTTTCTGCGCAACGTATTTTTATCACCCCCGGCGCATCAGGGGCATTTTTGCTGGCGCTAGGCGTTACCCTCAATGAAGGAGAATCTGTATTGTTGGCTGACCCTTCCTATCCCTGTAACAGTAATTTTATAAAACTGTTCGGGGGGATGCCAAGTTTTGTACCCGTATCGGAAAAATCGGATTATCATTTAACTGGCGAGTTAATCGGCCAAAATTGGGCTGAAAATTGTAAGGCTGCTGTTATTGCATCGCCATCTAATCCCACTGGCACGATGTTATCTGATGATGGTCTTAGGGCGGCGATAGATGCGGTAAATCAGAATCAAGGTTGTTTCTTATCGGATGAAATTTATCATGGCCTGGTTTACGACAAGTATGCAGCAACGGCGCTTAAATTTAGCGATGAAGTTTTTGTTATTAACAGTTTTTCCAAGTATTTTGCCATGACAGGGTGGCGAATTGGCTGGTTGGTAGTGCCAGAAGCATTTATTGAACCCGTTGAAAAATTGGCCCAGAATATCTTTATCTCAACCTCAACACATTCCCAGGCGGCAGCTTTGGAGGCATTTACTCATACTAATCTGGCCGAATTGGATCGGCGTAAAATGGAATTTAAACAAAGAAGGGATTATTTATATTCCAAATTGTCGGAAATTGGCTTCAAAATCAGAGCAAAACCTGAGGGTGCATTTTATATTTATGCCGATTGCAGTCATTTTACTCAGGATAGTTTTCTGTTTGCCAAGGATTTACTTGAGGAGGCTGGGGTGGCTATAACCCCGGGGAAAGATTTTGGTCAACATCAGGCTAACATTCATGTTCGTTTTGCATATACGACATCATTGGAGCGTTTAGAGGAAGGTGTGGCCAGGATTAAACGATATATTGAGGGAAACAAGTGATTACACAAATAACAGCTTCACAATTACAAGAGAAAATACGAAGTTCTAAAGACTTATTTTTACTTGATGTTCGAGAACCGTTTGAATTTGAATATGGCAAAATCCCTGGCAGTGTATTGATACCGATGAATCAGATTCAGCAAAAATTGCCTGAATTGCAGGCAGATCAGGAAATTGTTGTGATTTGTCATCATGGTGTGCGCAGTCAAATGGTTGCTGATTTTCTGGAATATTCAGGATTTAGCCGTATTTATAATTTGATCGGGGGTATTGATGCCTGGTCACAAAAAGTGGATGAAAGTGTTAGACGGTATTGAATGTGTTTCTTTCTCTCCTCACCCAACCTTCTCCATCAGGAGAGGGCTAAAAGAAATGTTTGTTAGAAATTAATAAAAGCCCTCTCCTGATGGAGAAGGTTGGGTGAGGAGAAAATAAAAAACTGCTTTTTAAAGCTGGTACCTTTGTACAATAGTTCGTTTCATATCCGCTTGATAATATTCCCACTAGTCATCGAAATGCAAGAAAACTGTATTTTTGATGAGTTTTTAAAATATTATCAGGCTAAATCAAGATGAAAATAATCAAGTTTTTCCCAGTAATTTTTGCATTTTTTGTTTTTGATTGTTCTGCGAGTTTTTTTGATAGAGAATCCAGTCTCAGCGAGCAGCAGATAGATAATGTTGAATGGGCTTATGCTTCAAATATCTGGTTTATGAAGGTTAATCCAGAGAGTATTTATCGCGTAAACAGCTTGGCGAAACTGGATGTTGTGGAGCTAAGCAGGGAAACAACAAATGTTTTGCCTGAAGAAGTTATTTCACGTCGCTCAACAATTTCATTTTTTGTAAGTTTGGTTGTTCAAATGAGTATTGATATGTTTGTTCAATCCAATATTGGCATGAATAGTTATAAAAATTTGTTAATGGGTATGGATACCATGTTATCGGCAAATAATGATCTTCTGAGCGAGACCGAAAGCCTGAATAATATAGACGTTTTAGAGAAACAGATTGCCCCTGACATTAGTGTAAAGGCTGTTGAAAAAATTGATGTTTCGGAAGTGCCTGTGCCTAATGGTATCTGGCTATTTATGACTGCCTTTTTGGGTGGCGTTGGGCTTGGCAAGCGATTTAAACTTGCTAGATAAGCTGTCCCATGTCAATTTGGTTTTGTTGTTTAAAAATTTATCGATACGTTGAGCATTTCCATCAATCTTTTGATCGAACCGTTCGATTCGTTCCTGGGGTTTATCTGTTATAAGTGAAAATTGTTCGGGGCGGATAATTTGTGGTCTAATAATAACAACAGTTTCAGTTTTCGAAGAAAAATCATTGGATTTAGAAAACAAGGCGCCTATGATGGGTATATCTTCAAGAAGCGGTACGCCGCTATGATCGCTGGATAAGTCATTTCTGATCAGCCCACCAATAAAAGCAGTTTGACCATCTTGCACTAAAAGACGGGTACTGACCTCTGTGGTAGTTAAGCTTGGAATGCCATCTTTCAGCGTCGTTTTACTGACTTCCGGGTGAATATCCATCATAATTCGGCCAAACCGGTCAATTGATGGTGTCACTTTCAGAATAACCCCGGATTCTATAAATTGAACACTTTCCTGAGTGACCTGATTAATGGTCGTAGTCACTCTATAGCCCGTCCTTTCACCGATGATGACTTGTGCTTCCTGATGTTCCAGCGCCAATAGTTTGGGTGTCGATAAGGCCTGTACTTTACCTTTTTTATTCAAAGCAGTTAGGGTGACCTCAATTTTGTCATTCATGTAGGTGAAGAAAAATCCAGGCGGGCCTGCAACTGCACCAGAAGCAGCAGCTGAAACAATTGATTCGGCAAAACCATTATTTCCAAAACTGCCCTTGCCGTCATTACTGGTAAACGTTCGGCTCCAGTCGACACCCAAATCCTGGCTGTCATCCAGCGTGATATTTAATATTCTGGCTTCAATCAAAATTTGTGCCGGTTCGTGATCCAGATCCAGCAGAATCGGTTCAATTTGGTCGAGAAATTCCGGCAAATCCTCAACAACCAAGATGCCACGTTCTTCCAGAATATCAATTTGGCCAAATCTGGAAAGATGATTCTCTAAAATATCTGCAATTTTTTTTATATTGGAATATTGAATTTTATAAGTACGGATCTGTTTGAGTCCGCCTGCAATAGTTTTTCCGGCAGTATCACTTTTAGAAATAATGTAGTTTTTATTATGGCGTTCTACAACATATCCGGCAGCCTGTGCCACTGCATAAATGGCTTCTTTTACGCTGACATTATAGAGGTTGACAGAAACTTCGCTTTCCACACCATCAGATAATAAAATATTGACTTTATTTTGGCGCGATAACATTTCATATAACTCGGCAATATCCATGTGGTTGACGGTGATGGATATTTTGTTACTGCTTTTTGCCAAGACAGTTTGATTTATAGGCATCAAGGTAAGAAGGCTAATGCCAAGCCATAGAAAGAATGTTAATCGCTGTTTCATGGTTTTATTCAATTATTGATTGTCGAGAGACAACAGGATTCGCTGGTTATCGTGAACAAAAACAGCTGTACGATCATTGACCTCTACCAGTTTATAGCCATCAATTTTTTCACCTAACAGCACAATTTTTCCTTGGATACTGACCATGGAATTATTACCTGCCCGTAAGGTGGCGGTTAGCTTAACTTTATTAGCAAACAAATTTTCAGTGCTTGCTGTAGTTACAGAAACTTTATGTAATCGTGCTGGTTTGTTAAACGGGTCAAAACGCGGTCTTTCTAATTCCCCGGCAAAAGTTGGGACGGCAGGAATAGCTAAAGTAAGAAACAACAAACGATGTATCATGTTTTTTCTCCTTCAAATCGGTAAGAAACAAGTGTTAATTCCATGTGTCTTTCAGAACTTGTATTTGTTGCATTAATAATGAACCTGTTAATGGCGATTGCGCCCAAGTTTTTTTCAACATCATCAAGCCACTCATACAAATTTAGATATGATCCAGATATTTCTATAGCAAAGGGGAGTTCGTGGAAGAATAGTTTGTTTTCTATTGCTTCTGGCTTGACACTGATTAATTTAATCTGATGTTTTTTGGCGATGTAATCAAGTTCGCCAATAACAAAAGCAATGAGTTGATTCACGGGAAGAAGAGGGCTGGAGCCATTCAATTTTTTGTCTAGTTGATTAATATTTTGTTGAGTGGACGCAATGATGGCGCTAAAGGCGAGTTCTGTTTGCAATTCGTTTTTAAGTAATTCCAGAGTTTGTTGAGATTGACGAAAATCAGCAAAAGGTTTTTTTAGAACATATAAATATCCTGCAGCCATTGTTAAAATGAGCAGTGATACCAATAAAAAGACCAACATTTGCGGCTGTACATTTTTTTGCAAGTAATTGACTAAACTTGTTTTCATACTTGGTTGTTGACTAACACGGCCATTTTGAATTCAACAACCTGGTCATCTAGATGGTTGCGTAAATTTGTCTTAATTAATTTGACATCGGCTATTTCGGGCTGTTGAACTAGGTTTTTGACAAAATTGGCCAGAATTGAATAACTCAATGCCTGGCCAGAGATTTCCATATGACTTTCCATTTTCCAGGCTTGTTGAGGACCGGGATTCAGTTCATCAGGAATAACTATAAAATAGCCAGTTTGTACTGCTTCTGGGTCCACTGGAACAACCGTATTGGCCCTAAAAAATTGCCATTTGGTAAACCATATTTTCGGGGTTATAACCCTGTCAATGGCCAGGAAAATTTGTTTAACGGGTGGCCCACCGCGCAAACTATTAATCATTTTCAGGCGCGCAGTGAGTGATTTCTCCTGCTCTTGCAACAATTTAAATTGCTTTTGTTGCTGTAAATTAAGTTGTTTGTCTTTTTGTAAAAGCTGTACTTTTGATTGCAAATCAGTGAGCTTGGAATTAACTGTGACAAGTAATCCGGCAATGATGAATATAATAGTGATAAAGCTGATGATGAAAATATTGAGCCATTTTTTTACTCTGAGTCGCTGCCGATAAGAGTCGGGGATCAAGTCAAGTTCATGCATGCTGAGTGACTCCTCTTAATGCAAGACCTGTCGCTACAGCAATGCCGGCCAGAGGACCAAGGTCATCAAGCATGTTATTGGAAGAACGAACTGAAAAACCGTAAAACGGGTTGATGGTTTTAACAGGGATCGATAAATGTGTTCCCAATAATTGATCGATTCCTGTAATTCTGGCCAGACTGCCTAGTAAATAAACTTGTTCTATGGCGCCGCCACGCGTTTCTGAAGCTACGTAAACGAGGACATCCCTGATTTCTGCCGCCAGAGTTAAAAACGCTGGTTTGAGGATTTCATGAATAGTTGCTCTAATATCGTTGTCAATAAAATCCGGACCAAACAGGTTTGCTTCATGGTCAGGAATTGATAAACCGTATTGATGCAAAATGTTTAATGCTGATTGAGTGTTGATTTCCATCCCTTCAGAAGCTGCTTTTAATATCGCATCCATACCAAAATTGATTTCCCGGTCCAGTAAAATATTGCCATCCCAAAGCACAGTGAGATAACTTTTTTCTGCGCCAAAATTAAGCGTTAAGGTTTTCTGGGTGTTATCCTGCTTACTCATTATGCTAATAAGGCGTTTGATTGCCACGGGACCAATTTCAAGTGCAACAACTTGTAAGCCACAGCTTGTTAACAGGTCGAGATATGCTTCCACGTCCTGCTTTTTTGCCAGTGCAACTAAGGCAATATGTTCAGCATGTTCAGTACCATCTGGATTAATGGGAATGTAATCAATAATATTGTCAGCCAAGTCAGTTCCGATACGGTCACGTAGTGCGGTCAAAAGAGCTTCAGAATGTTCTTGGCCCTGAGTGCAGCGATAATTTAAAAACAATAATTTCAGTTTGTTGCTGGGCATTGATGAAATGACTTTTCTGCCCCTAAATCGGTGTTTGCTAAATATAGATGAAATCAGGTTGCGTAAGAGTTTCGGTTCAGTAAATAAGGAATCAATGTTGCTATTGTGGTAATCAGAACAAGCGGCATGAATTTCAGGATGATTATCCCTGCTGTTAACTTGTACCATGTTCAGTTTTTCCAGGCCCAAGTCCAGGCCAATCGGGCCTGTTTTGGTTATGTTTAGTAAATCTGATAACCTGGATGTATGAATATTTTTTAAACCAGTAAGCATGGTTAACCAGTTGAGCTTGGAATCAAAGTGTCAGTTGTTTATTGCTCCTTTAAATATAGACCATGCTTGTTAAACCGGATGAATTTATAGAAATGTGCAGGAGATTTTTTTGATTTTAGTGTTTTTATTTCTTCTCATCCAACTTTCAGGAGAAGGTTCTTGGCAGAAATAGAAGTTCTCTCATGTAAAATGCATTGCTATGGCGAGTTGCCGACAACACAGGACACACCACATTCGCAAGTATAAGTTATTATTAACTTAGGGTTTTTACTTGTATTTTTGAAATCGCTACTATAAAACCCTGCGTCTTGTACGCTGGAGTCCGCTTTGATAAGAAATCCAAAATTGGATATTTTATTCGAATGCCACAGGCTTACGAGTTTCTGTATATCCCAACTATGCCAGCCATCAAAGCTAGGGTTAATTTTTGTAGTCGCTATTGCTTTTATTGAATAGTGGTTGTCTGGCCAGGTCCACGTGGTACTGCCATCAGATGTGTCCCAATTGACACCATCTCTAGCATCCCACCAATCTCCAGTACCTTCGATCCAATTTTGTGTCATGCGAAATAGTGAGAAGGATGAAGAGGAAGTTGCATTGGTAACGGAAGCCATATACATTTCTAGTGATGCTGTAATAATTTTACTTTCTAGTGGTAGGGAAGATAAATCAAAATAGCCCAGAAAATATTTTTCGGTTGGATTGCCGCTAATGGTCATCCAATTTGATTTGCCAAAATTGTCTTTAGGACTGTTAGCATCAACCCAAGCATCTTTTCCTTCACTACCTGGTTGCAAAATCAAGGTTTGATAAGTTTGATAGACTTTCATTGATTCCTGTTTGATCGAATAAGCTGTCCCATTTGCATCAGTCCCAGTTGCGATGACGGTGACTGGTGAACCATTTTTAGGTGTTATGCTAGTGTTATATTGATATTCCCCTAAAGACTCATTGGTAAAATCAGAATAGCCACTACAATTGGCTTGATTGAGTTGCCAGATTGCATGTTGCAAACCCGCTTCAGCAACATATTTTGCAGTTTGCATTTCCTGATTTCTAACAGCAGATCCAACATTTAACGCGCTTTCAGTAGTCATCTGATATGACAAAACAGCTAAGATTGTTAGTGCTAAAATAACTGGTAAAAGGATATAACCGTTCTGTACTGTATTTTCGGGATAATGCATCATCAAAACCCTCTTATTCGTACTTGAGTATTTAGGCTGAAAATTTCTCCCTCTGTATTCGTTAGGTCAAGTTTTAAGTCAACAATTTGAGTAGAGTCGCTATCTGTGGTTAGGCGAGTCACGACAAATGAAGAAACATTTTCAACCAGTATGGATTCAATATGATCCTTGCCGGTTATGCTGCCATCGGTATTTTCATCCCAGGGGACCGGCGTTCGTTGATAAAGATTGCCATTTTTTTCATAAAAAACCACAGAATCGTACCAGTCTTCATCAGATTGCCCATCTTCGTCATCGTCTTCGGCTGCATCTTCGTTATTGTTGCCATCGCCATCCTCATCAACATCGCAAGCTCCCGAGCAGCCGTCATTGTTCATGTCTGCTGGAGGGTCTTCATCGATTAAGCCATCATTGTCATTATCAACTCCATCGATCCAATCTTCGTCTCTGTTAGAATTAACGAACAAAACAAAATCTTCATCGTCATCATTATTAAAGAAACTGGAAAGTTCGGCGCCATATTTTTTGTCATCATCTATATAGGCTATCCCTCGACGACCATCATTATTAGCATCATCCGGTAAATCCTCATCAAATAGCCCGTCGCCATCATTGTCAGCATCAGCTATACCGTTACCATCCAGATCTCGGATATGGTTCAAAGTAACAGCAACAACGCCATGATCATCTGCTGTATCGCCACGGATTGGTGAATTCGCCAAAGGCAGCAGTAAACGTGGACTTTCTTGAATTGTTTTCACCATAAGATTCATGGCAAACTGAGCCTGCCGGGTTAACGCATTTTTTTTTTGTGTTGCTTGAGCGCTTTGCAATCCCATCGCGAGCATACCGTTAATTGAAAGCATAATCAGGCCAGCTATGCTGACAGAGATGAGCAGTTCCACCAAACTTAGGCCTGTGTTGTTACTAGGGTTGTTCATTATTTGTGAAAAGAATTTTTATGAGTTGCTTTTCTAACCTTAGTAGATTAAAGCGATCATACTAAAAGTTTTTATTAGAATAGGAATTATAAGTTCAGGTGTCTAAAATGAGGGTTGGAAGCAAATAATCCACTCATTTCTCTTTGCCATCATGATGGCTTTATTGTTTTTCCTCTATTTTCAATTCTGGTTTGTCGGTTTCTTAAATCATATCTATACTTAATTGCAATTACAGTTGGGAATAGAGCAAATCTCATTCATAAATGAACTTATCCGTTAGATTTTTTGTTTTTTTGCAAGCTGCCTTGTTGGTACTGGGAAGTCTGAGTGCCCAGGCAAAAATGATCCGCTGGGTGGATGCAAACGGGGAAATTCATTACGCGGATCAGGTACCACCGGAACAATCAAAATTTCGGCGGGAGACTTTGAATAAGCAGGGTTTTGTTGTTGATATCACCGCAGCAGCTAAAACCAAAGAGCAGCGGGCATTGGAAAGGAAGCTTCGGAAGTTACGAAAAAAAATGGAGAAAATTGTAGCGAAAAAAAAATCACGTGATCAGGTGCTGCTGGCTTCTTTTCGTTCGGTTGAAGATATTCGGCAACGATTGTCAGAAAAACTTTGGGCTTTGACAACGCTGCAAAATATCGCGCAGGGTAATTTAAAGCGGTTAAAAAAACAATTGAGTGCGCAATATAAAAACGCTGCCAGATATGAACGCGAAGGCAAAGCAGTGCCTAAAAACATGCTGAAAGAGATTGAGTCTACGGAAAAGCAAATTCGTGTCGCTCAGCTTGAAATGGGTAAGCTGATTGAGAAAAAACAAATCGAGCGCAGAAATCTGGAATCTGACATTGATCGGTTCATCTTTTTGACCCAGCCCAGGGATGGCGAGTATATCTCGGCTGATGATCAGCCAGAACTCATTACTGCGTCAGATATTGGACTTTTTACTTGTAAAAGTGAAACTCAGTGTGATATTGCCTGGGAATTTGCTCATGAATATGTCGTGAAAAACTCAACCACAGATCTGGATATCGCCGCAGAAAATCTGATTATGAGTTATGCGCCGGCAAAGGATACTGATTTGAGTCTTTCCATTGCTAAATTGCGCAGTGATGACGAACCCACTAAAATTTTCTTGGATATTCGTTGTCGCAAATCTTTGCATGGGGATCAATTATGTGCCAGTGAACTTTCCAGACAAATCAGATCTTCATTTTATCCTTTTATTGAGTCTTCACTAGCGAGCGACCAAAAGCGTACCAACGCCCTGGTCAGTAAATAATTCCAGTAGCAATGCATGTTCAACCCTGCCATCGATGATATGCACACTTTTAACTCCGCTTCTTAATGCTTCAGTTGCGCAGTGAGTTTTAGGGATCATTCCACCTGCAATGGTGCCATCGGCAGTTAAATCAGCAATGTCATTAATTGAAAGACCGGTTAACAGCTGGTTTTGTTTGTCCAGAATTCCCGCAGTATTGGTCAGTAGGATCAGCTTTTCCGCTTTTAATACTTCAGCAATTTTTCCGGCAACCAGATCGGCATTGATGTTGTAAGAACGGCCATCTTCACCCACACCTATTGGAGCGATAATAGGAATAAAGTCACTTTGACCCAGCATGTCGACCACCGCTGGATCAATGCTAGCTACTTCGCCAACATGCCCCAGGTCAATAATTTCCGAGGCTTTTTCGGGGGAGTTTTTTTGCATGTTGATTTTTCTGGCGCGAATAAAATCGCCATCTTTGCCAGTCAGCCCCACGGCACGGCCGCCGTGTTGATTAATCAGGTTGACAATTTCCTTGTTAACCAAGCCGCCGAGTACCATTTCCACGACATCCATGGTTTCCCTGTCAGTGACGCGCATGCCATCAATAAATTCAGTGGTTTTACCCAGTTTTTCAAGCAAGTTACCAATTTGTGGGCCGCCGCCGTGAACCACTATCGGATTAATTCCCACCAGCTTCATTAAAACGATATCTTGTGCAAAACAATGCTTGAGCCGATCTTCGGTCATGGCATTTCCGCCATATTTAACGACGACAGTTTTGCCCTGAAATTTTTGAATATAGGGTAAAGATTCGATTAGAATATGGGCGATACGATGATGCTGATTGGGTTCTGGCTTTTGGTTTTGTGACATTTCTTGGCAATGTGTGGTTGATAAATGCCAAGATTTTATCATTATTCCTGAAAGATGAGAGCGATGCTTCTACATTGGTTACAACGGTCAAAAAGCAAGGTCAATCAGTTGTCCCTAAAATGGCAAATTAAGATCTGGCTTGATTGATAACATCAATTGTTTGAATTGATCCTGGATGCGCTTTAGTGCTTCTTGGTTGTCAGCCTCAAAACGCAGTACCAGAGATGGCGTCGTATTAGAGGCTCTCACTAGCCCCCAGCCATCTGGAAAATCAACCCTTAAGCCATCAATGTCGATGATTTTACCCTGGGCAAAATTGGCTTGATTTTGTATTTTGGAAACAAAATCAAATTTTTCATCATCAGCAATGGGGATATTAAGCTCTGGGGTATTGATGCTGTCAGGGTAGCTAGAAAAAACTTCATGACTGTTTCGACTATCAGCGGAAAGAATTTCTATCATTCTTGCGGCGGCGTACAGGGCGTCATCAAAACCAAACCAGCGGTCATTAAAGAAAATATGTCCACTCATTTCACCGGCCAATTTTGCCCCGGTTTCTTTGATTTTTGCTTTCATCAGGGAGTGGCCGGTTTTCCACATAATCGGGCGGCCACCGAATTTCAGGATTTGTTCTTCGAGATGCCGGGAGCATTTAACGTCATAGATTATTTCTGAGCCTGGTTTACGGTCCAGAACATCTTTGGCAAATAACATCATTTGCCGGTCAGGCCAGATAATTTCACCTTGGGTGTCTACAATTCCCAATCTGTCGCCATCACCGTCAAAAGCAATACCCAGATCGGCTTCATTATCCTGTACCGCTTGAATCAATGCTTGCAGGTTTTCAGGGTTGCTTGGGTCGGGATGGTGATTCGGGAAGTTGCCATCAATCTCACAATATAATTCAATAACTTCACAGCCCATGGTTTTCAGTAGCGTCGGGCCCAATTCTCCTGCAACGCCATTACCGCAATCAACAACCACTTTCATGGGGCGGCCAATACGAATATCATCAGTCAGCATGCCGATGTATTCATTCACAAACATATTATTCTGGTCTATCGTTCCTTCTTCGCCAGTCGCAAAATCATTATTTTCAATTCGTTGTTTGAGTGTTTGAATTTTATCGCCGGACAGGGTTTCACCGCCAATGACAATTTTTAAGCCATTGTAGTCGGCAGGGTTGTGGCTGCCAGTGACCATAACGCCGCTATGACCCTCGCTGTGCTGAACAACAAAATATAATACTGGGGTTGGCACCATGCCCAGATCCAGAACATTCAAACCAGTTGAGATGATGCCTTTTGCCAGCGAGTCGGCTAAAACAGGGCTGGAAGTGCGGCCATCTCGGGCAACCACAATGGTTGAACAGTTTTGTTCTTTTGCTTCGGAAGCAACGGCACGGCCCAAATCGTAAACAAATTCCTTGGTTAGGTTTTTGTTTGCTATGCCACGTATATCGTAGGCGCGAAACATGTTAGAAGTTTCATCACTTGCCGTTTCGGTAATGGGATCAGGCGTTAGCGATTGAATTTCTATATCTTCGGGTTTATCTTTTAAACTTGTTTGTTTCGGAATAGGCGGTATTTCATCAGGCAAGTCAGGGTCAGTTGATTCCGTTTCAAAAACTTCTATTCCTTCCTTGGCGTTCAGAAATGTCAAGCCTTCTGGCTCAGATTCTGCTTCCGGTTCTGGCGGGGACTCGTCAAAAAAGCTGGACAGTCCCATGTCATCCTCATTGCTTTCAAAGTCGCCGCCCTCATGTTCCAGTACGCGTTTAAATTGCACCAAAGTGGAAATGCTTGCGCGCATTTCGTTAAGGGCGATTGGGTAATTACCCAAAGGCTTGTTGGTCATTAAATCTTTTACAACTTTTACAACGCTGCTCATATCTTCGCGCAGCATCGCGGTGATGCGGCGAAAGCCAAAAAGAAATGCGAGTGCGGCAAATAATAGTGGAATCAAGATGATGGCGCTTATAATGCCCAGATCGGACAGACTCAGTTGGTTATTGTCCCAGAACTGGATTTTCCAATTTGTTCCAGGGATGTTGACTTCCTCAGCGTTTGAAGTCTCCATAAGCGATTTATCGCCAGAACTATGTAGAACAACTTTATCCTGTTTCAGAACTGCAAGACTTTGATCCGGCACTAAGGCATCAATATTTTTTTTCAAAAAACCGTATTGCAGGCTGGCCAGAACAACCCCGATGACTCTGCCGCGATCCTTGATTTGTCGGGCAATGGCAAGATGCCGGTGCTGGTCAGCACCCTGAATAACGGCGGGTTGATGCTGTTTAGCTGTTTCCTGAACCAGGTCAAGGTCTGCAAACCCCATGTTTGGAACATTGATTTTATCGACAGTTGCAGAATCTGGAATCAATATCCGAACGATCATTGCACCAGGCAGGTAGGTTTGCATTTTGCTGGCGATTCCTTTCATAGCCAGTTGGTTAGTTGCGTTGACGGCTGCAATTAATTCAGGGTTTTCAGCCATTTGATCGAGCATTTGGTTGAGTACGGTGATATGCCCGGAGATATTAAAAGCGATCCCTTTGGATAGGCTGGTTCTAGCCTGTTCATTAGCTTGTGATATCTGGGCTTTTGAAAACCAATAGACACCTCCTCCCACCAAAAGGATGAGTGAAACAGTCAGGATGCCTAAAACTGAAAAAATACGAACCATACATTTACTCCGTCAATAAGGAACGACTAATGTCGTCCGGTATGTCCAAAACCACCCTCACCCCGGTGACTATCATCAAATTCAGTAACCATTTCAAATTGTGTCTGGACGATGGGTACAAACACCATTTGCGCGATTCGCTCACCAATTTGGATGGTAAATTGGTCGTTGCCCCGGTTCCAGCAGGAAACAAAAACTTGACCCTGATAATCAGAATCAATTAAACCTACCAGGTTTCCCAGTACAATGCCGTGTTTATGACCTAATCCTGATCGGGGGAGTAAAACAGCCGCTAGTGTTGGGTCGGCAATATGGATTGCAAAGCCGCTGGGAATGAGTGTGGTTTCACCTGGTTGCAATGTAACTGGTTTATCAACACAAGCCCTGATATCAAGTCCAGCAGAGCCTTGTGTGGCATATTCCGGGAGCGGAATATCATTGCCCAGTCTGGAATCAAGGATTTTTAGTTGTATTTTTTTCATCTAATTTCTCAGCAATTAATTCGATTAACTTTTCAGCCAATCTTTTTTTATTCATCATTTCAAAGTTTTGTTTACCTTGACGCCAGAATACTTGCAGCGCATTATTGTCATCTTCAAAACCGCCAGATTCTTTACCAACCCAGTTTGCAGCGATCATATCCAGATTTTTTCGTTCCAGTTTGCCTCGGGCATATTTTTCCAGTTCCTGGGTTTCGGCGGCAAAGCCTACTGTAAACGGCCGCTGTTTTAAGTGGGCTACCGCACTTAAAATATCTTTGTTTTTCCGCAGAACTATAGTCGTTCTATCCGCCTGTTTTTTTATTTTTTCTTCCTTTATTTGGTCAGGACTGTAATCTGCAACAGCTGCGGCGCCAATATATACATCGTAAAGACCTGCCCGTTGCAGAACTTCTTCATACATTTGCTGCGCGGTTTCAACATTAACAAGGTTGGTTTTAGCTGGCGCAGACAATGACACAGGGCCGCTAACCAAAGTAACGGACGCGCCTTGATTAATCGCCGCTTCTGCCAAAGCATAGCCCATTTTCCCTGAGCTGCGATTAGAGATATATCGTACCGGGTCTAACGGTTCGCGTGTTGGCCCTGCACTGATTAAAACCGACTTTCCTTGCAGTAGCGAAGATGAACTGCCGGTTAATAAATGGTTGCAAATTTCTTCTGGTTCTGACATGCGTCCAAAACCTTGTTCTCCGCAAGCCTGGTCTCCGGATTCCGGGCCTATTATTGTCACGCCATGATTTTGCAATTTTTTGATGTTATCTTGGGTGACGGTTTTGTTCCACATTGCCTGGTTCATTGCGGGTGCGATATAAACCGGGCATTCAGCGGCAAGATACAAGGTGCTAAGCAAGTCATCGGCAAGGCCGTGGCTGAATTTGGCAATAATATCAGCAGTTGCCGGTGCAACAATCAGTAAATCTGCCCATCTAGCCAGATTAATATGGCCCATGGCATTTTCCTGTTCGGTATCGAGTAACTCAGTAGCAACGGCATGGCCGGAAAGCGCCTGAAATGTTAATGGCGTAACAAATTTTTCAGCAGCATGAGTTAGTACAACGCGTACTTCGGCATTTTTTTTGCGTAATAGCCTGACTAGCTCCGCAGTTTTGTACGCAGCAATACCGCCGGAAGCGGCTAATAAGATTTTTTTGTTAATTTTGCTTACCACAACTCGGTTAATTCATTGGATATTATGGCAAGTCTAGACAATTTCTTCTAATCTTACTGGATAATTTGCAGGAGAATAGTTTGTCTATTACTGATTGGCCAGAGCAGGAAAGGCCTAGAGAAAAGTTATTGCAACGTGGTTCGGCGGCATTAAGCGACGCTGAATTGCTGGCCATTTTTTTACGTACTGGAACCCGGGGGAAAACAGCCGTTGATTTGGCGCGGGAATTATTGGCTGATTTTGGATCTTTAAAAGCCTTGTTGGCCGCAGATTGTCAACGATTCTGTCAAAGTCTGGGTTTGGGAACCGCAAAATATGCTCAACTTCAGGCAGTATTGGAAATGGCTAGACGGCATTTTGTAGAAACATTACAACAAGATGATGTGTTGACCAGCCCAGAAGCAACTCGAGCTTATTTAAGCGCTCAATTACGTGGATATTCTTACGAGGTTTTTGCTTGTCTGTTTCTTGACAATAAACATAGAATTATCAAACTTGAAGAATTATTTCGGGGCACGATTGATGGCGCCAGCGTTTATCCCAGAGAAGTCGCAAAAAGGGCTTTGCATCATAATGCATCGGCTGTCATTTTTGCGCATAACCATCCTTCTGGCATCGCCGAACCCAGTCAGGCTGACCGGCTCATTACGGATAAGCTCAAGCAGGCTTTGAATTTGTTTGATATCAGAGTGCTGGATCATTTTATTATTGGCGATGGCGTGCCATTTTCATTTGCGGAGCATGGATTTATTTAACCATTACAGGGGAAACTATTTATTGCTTCTGTAGTCCTCTTAATTAGCAATGTGGTGTGTAACGCTTGTTTGGCATTGCAATTGCGCTTAACATGACAATATTGATAACAAATAAAGGTGTTTATATGAATTTGAAAAATTTTTTATCGCTATTTTTAATCTTGGTGTTTTCTGCGCAAGCCAATGCTGAAAGTGTTTGGGATAAATCCGAAAAGCAGTTAGCCGTGCCAACGACAATTGTGGTTTATCGAAGTCCAACATGCGGTTGTTGTCATAAATGGATTGAGCATTTAAAAAAGCACCAATTTACCGTCAAAGATATTGTTAATGATGATGTTAATACGATAAAACAAAAATACGGCGTCCCGGCAGCAATGCAATCCTGTCATACAGCGATTATTAATGGTTATGTTATTGAAGGTCATGTACCAGCGGCAGATATAATTACTTTATTGGCCAAACGCCCAAAAATTGTTGGGATATCTGTACCCGCTATGCCAGCAGGTACGCCAGGAATGGAAATGGGTGGCAGAAAAGATCCTTTCGACGTAGTTGCTTTTGATGAAAATGGCAAATTCTCTGTTTTTAATCACTATGAGGGTTATTAATGATCCTTGTCGGCGATGTTGGCGGAACCAAAGCGGTACTGGCGCTTTATCTTCAGGAGCCTGGAGAATTAAAATGCGTACAGAAACAGACCTATGTTTGTGCCGAGTATCAATCTTTCGAACAGGTATTAGCTGAGTTTCTTGGGCAAACAGCATATCCAGCTATTGCTTCTGCATGTCTTGGCGTTGCGGGGCCGATTGTAAATGGCGATTGTTATTTAACCAATCTTGGCTGGACGATTACACAAAGAGAATTAAGTAAAATCTTAGAGACTCCTAATACCTGTTTGATTAATGATTTGGAGGCGGCGGCCTGGGGTGTGCTGAGTCTGTCCGATGATGCGTTTTTCGAGTTAAATCCAGATTCACAGCAAATGTCCGGGCATATTGCCGTTCTTGCTGCAGGAACGGGATTAGGCGAAGCGATTATGTGTTGGGATGGAGAAACGCACCATCCTATTGCAACTGAAGGCGGGCATACCGATTTTGCACCATCCAATGAGCAAGAAATTGAGTTATTGAAGTTTTTGTGGAAAAGATATCCTGATCATGTCAGTTACGAGCGTTTGGTATCTGGTGAGGGATTGCATAATATTTACCAGTTTTTAAAGCAATCAGGCGTTGAGCCATCTGCTGAGATTGAGCGAGTATTAAAAGCAACGGATGATGCTCCTTCAGTGATTGGTGAAGCGGGCGTTTCAGCGCGCGATCGGTTATGTCAGCAGGCTTTGGAGCTGTTTTGCCGGATTTATGGCAATGAAGCCGGGAATTTGGCTTTAAAATGTTTACCTTACGGTGGGGTTTATTTGGCAGGGGGGATTGCACCCAAGATTCTGCCTTTATTACAGCAGGGATGTTTTCTTGAGGGTTTTTTAGCTAAAGGACGCTACCATCAGATTTTGCAGAAAATGTCTGTGAAGGTGTGCTTGAACCCTGAGGTTGGTTTGTTAGGCGCTTTTCAAAAAGCTTTGGCCCAAATTGGTTGATTTTATTTCATGAAGATAGGTGTTGTTAAAGAAATCAAAGCAAAGGAAAACCGGGTTTCTGTAACGCCTGATGGCGTTAAGCGTTTGTGCCAGGAAGGTCACGTGGTCTTGGTTGAAACCAAGGCAGGTGACGGGTCAGGTTTTTCAGGTGAGCAATATCAGCAGGCAGGGGCAGATATTGTTGATACTGGGAAAGCATGGCAAGTTGAGCTTGTGGTAAAAGTCAAAGAACCCCTGCCGTCAGAATATCAATACCTGAGTCAGCAAATGGTGTTTACTTTTTTTCATTTGGCGGGTGTTGATCCTGAACTGACTCAGGTTTTATTGAAAAACAAAGTGACCGCGATTGCTTATGAAACCCTGGAGGATGAGTGTGGCCGGTTACCTATTTTAGCGCCAATGAGTGCAGTGGCTGGAAATATGGCAACTTTAATGGGCAGCTATTATCTTGCCAGGTTTAATCAAGGCAAGGGAATGCAGCTTGGTACAGTAATGGGGAAAAAATACGGCAAAGTTTTGGTTATTGGCGATGGCGTTGTTGGGCGACATGCAGCGCATGTTGCGTCGAGTATGGGGGCAGAAGTCTATATTGCAGGATTGAGTGAGGAGAAAGGGCAACAAATCATAGAAAGTGAATTGCCAGGGTGTTTTTTTGTGTTGTCCACCCCTGATAATATTGCTTGCCAGACCAGCGATGCTGACTTAGTGGTTGGCGCGGTGCTTGCCAGAGGTGCCAAAGCGCCTTATGTTGTCACCGAGGCAATGATCAAAAACATGATTCCAGGCTCAGTGGTGGTTGATGTCAGTATTGATCAGGGCGGATGCATTGAAACTTCGCAGCCAACTACCCATGCCCAGCCAACATTTATCAAGCATGGAGTGATTCATTATTGTGTCACGAATATGCCTGGTGCCTATCCAAGAACTTCAACCATTGCGTTAACTGAGGCGACAATGCCTTATTTACTGGATTTGGCTCGATATGGACTGGATTTTTTTAAAGCCAGGAGAGATTTAGCAAAAGCGATTAATGTGCATGCGGGTTATATTACTTATTCGAAAGTAGCGGAAGCCTTGGGGTTAAACCAGCAATACAAGGCTTTAGAAGACTTACATTAAAGAGCCGTCCCTATGACTTTTAATGCATTATTTTTTGGATAATACGCTGTCATAACCCGATTCTCTATTTGATCATCTTCTGTCAGCCAAATCAGTAAGTCATAGTAGCTGCGAATATTTTCAACATATTTTACCGGCTCATTACCTCTGGCATAGCCGTGTTTAGTTTGCCTGTACCATCTTTTTTTGGCCAGCAATGGCAGGGATTTTTTGACGTCTAGCCATAAATCGGGGTTTTTGCCGAGTCTACGAGTGAGTATTCGAGCATCTTCAAGATGACCAAAGCCAACATTATATGCTGCTAAAGCCATCCATGTCCGGTCTGGCTCTGAGATACGATCAGGGATTTTTTTATGTAATATTTGGAAATATTTCGTGCCGCCAAAGATGCTGTCGTAAGGGTTGGTGCGGTCTTTGATTTTTAGTTGTTTGGCAGTGCTGAGAGTCAGCATCATCAAGCCTTTAACGCCTGTCGGGGAGGTTGCTTTATTTCGCCAGTGAGATTCTTGATAGCTGATGGCTGCAATGAATCTCCAATCCAGTTTATGTTTTTGTCCGGCTTTTTCAAAGATATTTTGCAAGGCTGGCAAACGGCTTTTTACGTGCTCCCTGAATTTACATAAGTCAACATAATTCAAGCTTGTAACATAACTGT
This sequence comes from Methylomonas sp., assembly GCA_026989395.1. GTDB lineage: Bacteria > Pseudomonadota > Gammaproteobacteria > Methylococcales > Methylomonadaceae > JALSJK01. The sequence goes on along the minus strand of JALSJK010000181.1, from coordinate 13,813 downwards.
AATGTCGTTCAATTAATTGATCTAATGTTTTGTCTTTTTTGATTTTTTTAAAAAAAGCGGTAACTTCATTATAAAGGCTGTCATCTTCTGAACGACTTAGAGCCCATGCCAGCTGTCTAGGTTTTGAGATGCTAAAAGCCGCATATAGTTTTGGATAGAATCGGCGAATTAAAGCAAACTGGTTAGAGTCGGCAACGGTATAATCGATCAAACCTTGATCTACTAAATATATCAGGCCGCTGGTATCGAGGTTGGTATTCACTTCCCATGCTATTTCAGGGTTTGTTTGTGCCAGTTTTTTCAGGGATTCAATGTGGCTGGTGTTATTGACAACTTCCAGCAGTGCATTTGCTAAATGTTTAGGCCTTTTGGGGCGTTTGCTGCCAGAACGATAGATGATTTGTTCAGTGATTTTTTGATAGCCGGGAGCAAAGCGCATTTTCTTTTGACGGCTTTTTGTAATAGTTAGTCCCGCAGCAGCGATATCCGTTTTGCCGGTTTCAATTTGGTCAAGAATTTCGCTAAAGTTATCAATAGTTGCAAACTGGACAGTTACCCCCAAACGTTTTGCAAACAATGTGACTAAATCGTATTCAAGGCCAATAGGTCCATTTGGCCCTTGATAGTAAGTAGTTGGGTCAACTCGAGTTGCAATTTTAAGAATGCCGGATTTTTGGATTCGTTCAAGATGAGTTAAGCCTTTTTCACAAGAGAATAGCCATGAGATAATGGCTATAAAAAAAAGTAGGAATATAGTTGTTTTTAGTGCCAGGAAGAAGTGAGTAGGTTTATCCATTACCTTTGTTTGGTAAAAGCTTCCTTAAAATTGTTTTAAACAACAACGTAAAAATTCTTTTAGATGCCGAGTATATCTGGAATGCTTGGCCATATAGTTACTTTCTGATTTGTTTGAAGTAGTTTATCAAACCATTGGTTGAGCTGTCGTGACTTGTGATTGTTTCATCTGTCAAAAGTTCAGGCAAGATCACTTTGGCCAATTTTTTTCCTAATTCCACTCCCATTTGATCAAATGAGTTGATGTTCCAAATGGCGCCTTGAACAAAAATTTTATGTTCATAAAAAGCTATCAGAGTGCCTAGTGTTTCTGGTGTTAATTTTTTAAACAGAAAAGAATTGGTCGGCTTATTTCCGATAAAGGTTTTGGATGCGACAAGAAATTTGTTGTTTCTATCCTCTTCCGGCAATTCTCTTTTAACCTCTTCAGCAGTTTTTCCTTTCATTAATGCCTCGGGCTGGGCAAGATAGTTTGAAAGTAGAATATTATGATGCTCTGCAAGATTATATCGGCTGATTGCGGGAGCATGAAAATCGCAAGGTATTAATTTTGTACCTTGGTGAATAAGTTGGAAAAAAGCATGCTGTCCATTTGTGCCGGGTTGTCCCCAAATAATGGGGCCAGTTTCATAATCGACCGGGTTGCCATTAAGATCAACGCTTTTTCCATTGCTTTCCATATCACCTTGTTGAAAGTAATCTGAAAAATGCAATAAAGATTGATTATATGGCAGCAGCGCATGGGAGCTGGCTTTAAAAAAATTGTTATACCAAATCCCCAATAATGCCATTATGACAGGGATGTTTTGTTCATAAGGTGTATGACGAAAATGTAAGTCTGCCTTGTGGGCGCCGGCCAATAAGGCTTCAAAATGGTCCATGCCAACATAAAGAGCTACAGACAGGCCAATAGCTGACCATACGGAAAAGCGGCCGCCGACCCAATCCCAAAATTCAAACATATGTTCTTCTTCAATGCCAAATTCAGTGACCAGTTTAGTATTGGTGGAAATAGCGGCAAAATGTTTGGCGATCGCGCTTTCATCGATAGCTTTGTCTAATAACCATTTTCGTGCTGAATGAGCATTTATCATGGTTTCTTGAGTCGTAAATGTTTTTGAAGCGACTAAAAACAAGGTGGTTTCTGGCGACAAGGGGCTTAAAATCTGGACCAGGTCTGTTTGGTCAACATTCGAAATGAAATGAACTTTAATTCCTAAAGAGGCATAAGGAGTCAAGGCAGTAGAAACCATTTTAGGACCTAAATCTGAGCCGCCAATACCAATATTAACGACGTCTTTGATAGGCTTTCCAGTATATCCTCGCCACTTCCCGGAATGGACGCGGTCACAAAAGATGCGCATTTTTTCCAAAACAAGGTTTATGCCCGGCATAACATCTTGTCCATCGACGTAGACTGGATGATTGCTCCGGTTGCGCAGGGCTGTATGCAAGACAGCCCTGTTTTCTGTAACATTAATTTTTTCGCCATTGAACATGGCTTCTGTTTTTGCCTTTAATCCTGCTTCGTTAGCGAGAGCAATCAGTAAGGGAAGTGTATCTGTTGTAATTCGATTTTTGGAGTAATCGAAAAGAATGTCATCAAGCTGGGTAGAGAACTTTTTAAATCGTTTGGGGTCTGAGGCAAAGGCATCACGCATGTGGAGGTCTTTAACTTCCTGGAAATGTTTATCCAGGGCTTTCCAGGCAGCATATTTGCAAAGGGATGACATTTACACGTACTCCAAAAATTAAAATTATGGGGAAAGTTTACGCAAACAAAAGCGAGGAAGCAATCTTAAGCATCACAAAGATTAGACATTAATAATATGCTTATGTATAATCAGGCTGGAAGTTTTCTGTAAAGTCTAAACTTCCTTTATTATAGTGTGGGAATGTGTTAGCATCCTGCGCTGTTAATTGGCTTGAATTCTACAGGGAAATCTTGAGTACAAGTCAAGCGAACATACAACAAAAAGAAATAGATTATCTAACAGGAAGGTGAATTATGAACTTAAAACAAATATTAACTCATGGCGTTATTGGCTTATTCGCGCTAATTTTTTCAGCTTCAGTTTTAGCGCATGGTGGAGCTAAAGGAACAGATACTGATCAATGTAAGTTTGAGCTTGAGCCGGATCATTGGATCCATTACACAGCATATCAGCCGAAAGCTTACCCGGCTGAAGAGTTTTGCGGGGTTTTACCCGATACTGATACCTTGACTCAGCTAGTTTTTGATTATCAGGACATGCGCTATCGTGATGCGGAAGTTGAGTTTGAAGTAACCAAAGAACCAGAAGGCAAGCGGGTGTTTTTTATGGAAAAAAAGAGACATAAATCTGGTACTGTGGTCTTATCTTTGCCAAATGGTGTGCCTGAGCCTGGCCAGTATTTAATCCATATCACTTTAGTTCCAGAAAATGGCGAAAGACTAGATGCGCATATGGGCTTTGTTGCAGGAAAAGGCAAACCGACTTCTACAAATGAAATGTTGCTCTATGCATTTTTTGTTTTAGCAGGCTTGTACGTTCTCTATCTTTCACACGCAGGCTTTAAAGAAAAAGTTGATGAGATTATTGGCAAAATCAAAAGCTAATTATTGTTTAAACCCTGCAAGAATATTTTTAAGTAGGTAAATAAAATGCAGAAATATCCGCTGTTAGTACTGTTAAGTGGATTTGTAGCGCTGATGCCATTTACGGCATCAGCAGCTGTGAATTTGCCAAAAACGGTAAAAATAGATCCTGACAAACCAGAAGCTGTTTGCCCAAAAGGTAATGCAGAGTGGCGTGAAGCGACAAAAATCGAAGGTGTGGAAATTCAGGAGTCACTTAGGTGTCACCCCGATAATCCAGCGCAAGTTGCCATTGAGGTAAAGGGCACCAATAATGTTTCCATGGATACTTTGATGGATACCTATTTTGCAGCGGATGCAATCACTAAAACCAATGACATGGATGGTGACGGAGACCCTGATCATATCATCATCAAGCTGGAAGTTACTGAATTAAATGGCCACTCGCCTGATTTCGATGGTGTGGTACCTACCTTTGATATTGCTCCTGGAATAGAACCTGGAATGTGGGTGTTTGCACCGAAATCCAGAGGTATGGCTACTCGGAGTTTTGTGGGGCTTGAAGCTAATCCTCTGTTGAGAATGCCTTCGCCTCCGATAAGGGTTGAACAGGGCGATGTCGTTTGGATTGTTTTAGAAAATACTCATTATTTTCCGCATACTATCCATTTGCATGGTGTTGATCATCCTTGGATTGATAGTTCTGGTGAAGGTAATGATGGTGTGCCGCAGACTAGCGACAAGTTTGTTTTGCCGGGACAAAGTAAAACTTATGAGATTCGTCCCAGACAGCCTGGAACATTTGTTTATCACTGCCATGTTCAAACTCATGTACATTTAGCAATGGGGCTGGTGGGCATGTTCATCGTCGAGGAGAATCGTCCCAATAATTGGGTGCAGACTTTTAATGTCGGTGGTGGCCAGGTGCGACATCCGGCAAAAGCCATCCTGGAGGAATACGATAATGAATATGACTTGCATTATCATGCGATGGACAAGGAGCTTCATAACATTGTTCAAAAATATAATGATCCTCGGTTAATTGCCAGGGATATGAATCGTCGCTATGACATGACGGATTCTACAGAGGATTATCATGTTCTAAATGGACGTTCATTCCCGTATACATTGAGGGAATCAATTATTGTCGCTGAGCCGGACAAAAAAATTAAAACCAGGATGTTTAATAGTAGTGGTGAGATATTAGCAATTCATACGCATGGCCACAAAGGCACAATAACGCACTATGATGGCGTGGAGCATAATCCTGATTCTCAAATTATGCGTGATGTTTATGACATGGCGCCAGCGCAGCGAAATGACATTATGCTCAGTACTGTTGATGATGGGTTGCATAGTTATGGTGAAGGTATCTGGATTTTTCACGACCATAGGGAAAAAGGGATTACTACAGATGGCATGAATCCAGGCGGTAATGTCAGTGCAGTTGTTTATAAAAAATACTTAAATGAAGAAGGTTTACCGAAAGCAATTGGTGAAAACATAATGCCATTATTTACCAAGGCCTTTTCTGCAAGAAACTATCCGGTTTGGCAAGACATTGATGAATGGAATAGTTTAGGCGAAGTTGATGCAACTGGCTTTAAAAACCCACCACCTGCAGTGCCAATGATGGTAAAAGGGCCGATGACGCTGGCTGAAGCCAAAAGGAATCAGGCTAAGGCTGGTAATGGAGGTGGCAATAACTCATTCAGGAATTTTTTGGTGGGATTGATGTTGGGTATTTTTGCTTATATCGTGGTTATCAATCGGGAGAAAATTATAGCCCTGATTTCCTCTAAAAAAGGGGAGGCTTAAGATGAGAGTGTTATTTTTTACAGCAATGTCTTTTTTGTTCTCGAGTGTAGTATTTGCTCAGGAAATTGAAGATCACGATAATATGTTAATGGATCATGGTGGCGGCCATTTAATGGATATGGGCGGCGGTATGGTGATGGGTCAGAACCTGGATACTTTGCCGGGCGGTTGTGACAAAATTGCCACAACTAAAGAAATCACCGTGCATGCTGGGCATAAGTACGCCAAAAAATTTCCAGGAAGAATGTTTGCATTTGATGTTCAAGAATATCAGTTTGAGCCATGTACCAAGTTGACTGTTCACTTTATTAATGAAGATCATGTCAGACATCAATGGATGATGCATGGTTTGCCTGGATATTTGTACCCGAAAGGCATGTTTCATTTAGAAGTGACTGGGCCTGGAAAAGTGTCAGGAACTTTAATTTTACCTCCGGGTGACAAAACCTATTTGGTTCATTGCGATCTGGCCCAGCATATGGAGAAAGGGATGAAAGGGCAGTTAAAAGTCGGAAAAGGAAGTGGTGATTTGCCAAGTATTCCAGGAGTAACCGAGTTTGTAGTGCAGGATGATTATTCTGGAGCTATCCCGGAAAAGTTATCCTATAATCAGTCCACTGATTCCGCATCCGCCAAAGCTGCAACTGCCAAAAAGCAGCAGCCAACCGCTTCAGATGATTCATTTATATCTGGTGTTATGGTGGTCGGTTTAGCAATTGGTTTGCTACTTGCTCCTTTATTAGCGAAAAAATTTAAAGGGATGACTGCCGCTGAGGTGGTAACCTATGTTTTTGAGTTGATCAAGGAAACTGTTAATTATATTATTCAATTAATAAATACTTTGATCAAAAAAGCCTCATCAGGAAAAGCTTCATAGAGTTTGATTGATCAGTTGAGGTGTAAGGAAGATAAATATTTATAGGGAATGATTGAGATAACAAGTTGTAGGTTATTAGCCTCTATGATTTTTTGGTCATAGAGGCTTTTTCATGCGCGGAGAAAATGCAAAATATTTCGATGGATATTTGGGGGCTTTTTGTTAGTTCATTTATTTCATCTACAATTGCGCCTGGAGGCTCTGAAGCACTTCTCGCCTATTTAGCATCAGAAAATAAGCAAAAAATGGAGTTTTTGGTTTTTGTAGCCACCATAGGAAATACTTTGGGGGCGATTACAACTTGGATTTTGGGGGTGTTTGCAGCAAAGAAATATCCTTTGGAAAAGATGCTTTCAGAAAAAAAACAAAAATCTTTAGGATTTGTAAAAAAATGGGGAAGTTGGGCTATGTTGTTTTCATGGCTGCCAGTTGTTGGAGATGGCTTGTGTTTTGCTGGAGGTTGGTTAAAACTTTCTTTATTTTATTCTATATTAGCAATTATTATTGGAAAGGCTCTTCGTTATTACTTGGTGGCATCATTTTTTGTTTAATGGCTTAAAAATTATATCGGTCTTGTAAGATGCGATTAACTGGTTCAGAATATAGCGCTTTTGCATTTATAGAAGATGTGCTCGGGGATGGTCGGGGTCTTCTTGATTAATTTTTTTCGGATAAATTTATGTTACGCCATTTTCCAGAATTAAATGGGAGATTTACCCACAATAAACGAGATTACTTCATAACAATATTCACTTTTTTTTGTGTTGCAGTATGTTTGGTAACAGATGCGGATGCGGATATTCAAAAACAAAATGCGCTGGGTGTGGCTGGTTGGGTGTTTTTAATTGGCTTGCTGTTTGGGGAATGTAAATTTGTCAGAATGCAGGTGTTGATCGCGGTGGCGTTTGCAACATTAGGTGAGCATTTTGCTTCAGTATTTATGGGAGGGTATACTTATCGATATGAAAATGTACCCGCATATGTGCCCCCAGGTCACGGGATGGTGTATTTGACTGCTGTTGCAATGGCTAGGTCAGGACTGTTTCAACAATATGCTAGGGAAATTGCAATCTTTGTTGTTTTGGTTTGTGGTCTTTGGTCTATGTGGGGAGTGAGCGGGATTCCTGAGCAGGGGGATGCGGTTGGAGCTTTGCTATTCTGGGTTTTTTTGATTTATTTGTTTAAAGGGCAATCACCAATGGTTTATTTGGCCGCTTTTTTTATCACAACCTGGTTGGAAATAATTGGCACAGCTGTTGGAACATGGAAATGGGCGGATATTGATCCAGTTCTAAATTTGCCGCAGGGTAATCCACCAAGTGGGGTGGCTGCCTGGTATTGTTTGGTTGATGCGGTTGCCTTAAATTCAGCTGTTCCTGCATTAAACAGTCTAAGTAAAATTAAAGGCTGGTTGCAAGGGTTGAAATTGCGAGGGACAGTTTTTGACACGAATTAAAGGCGGTGGTTACCGGGTTATTATGGCTGATTCTTCTGGAGGGTTGGCTAGCAATGGCCAATTTTGCCGAATTTTCGTTGTATCATCTCGATATGAGCGACTAAAAGATTAAAAAATGAGCTGTATTTACCGATTTTCTCTCAGAGAACCTAATACGGTTATTTTCAGAAAGGTATTCTAAAAAAACCATTTTTTAATTATTATTCAAAAAAGCATATAGTATTAACGGGGAAGAGAAAAGTCCTCTTGCACGATTTGAATGTTCTGAATTTAATAATTTTTAAGGGGTAAAAAAATGAAGCGTTTTAAATTACTTGCATGCCTTACTGTATTGGTCGCCAGTTCTGCTGTTGCTGAGAGTGTCAAAATAACAATTAACAAAGTTACTTCGAGAGGTGTGGGGGAAAAAATCGGTATTATTAATGTTGCCGATACAAAGTATGGAGCCGTTTTTTCACCAGATCTGGTTGGGCTTTCTTCTGGGGGGCATGGCTTTCATATTCATCAAAATCCAAAGTGTGGGTCCAAGGAAAAAAATGGAAAAGTGGTGCCTGGGTTGGCTGCCGGAGGTCATTTTGACCCAGCGGATACAGGCTTACATGCTGGTCCATATGGTGAAGGCCATCTTGGTGATTTGGCTTTTCTATATGTTGAGGCTGATGGTAAAGCGACTGCCCCAATTCTTGCGCCTCGCGTCAAGGTATCTGATATTAAGGGGCGTTCTTTGATAATTCATGCTGGAGGGGATAATTATTCTGATTTGCCGAAAAAACTGGGTGGCGGCGGGCCAAGAGTGGCGTGTGGAGTAATAAAATAGGAAGGTTTAGCATTGCTGAGTTGAGGGGTGTGAATTTTTTTCGTATTTATTGCTCGTTTTGAAATTCCAGTAATTTAATGTATTTGTAAAATGTACCTTCAGCATTAAGAATTGCAAGCATTAAGCCATATTTGCCATCTAAAAATCCGGCTTTGATTAGGTAAGTTCTGATGAATGTCCAGCAGGCTCTTATCAAAGCCTTGCCTAATGAAGATTTTATACCGGCATCACATAGCATTTTTGCACCCAGTGTTGAGTAGCGATTCATTTTGTAGATTGCTTCATCAAGTGTTTCGTAAGTGTCATGTAGGATAGGGTTTTTTAATTTTCCGACAGCTCCTTCAACATTGACTTTTTCGTGAACCGGCACCAGTGAGAAATTTGCTGAATTTTTACGAAATAACCGGATGGTATAATCAGGCCACCATCCACTATGCTGTATTTCTTTTCCACAAAATTTTGATAGTCTCGGGACTTGATATCCGGCAAACCTGGTGGACTTGATTGCTTGTTTGATTTCCTTTTTAAGGTCATGCGTTATAATTTCGTCAGCATCAATGCTGAGTATCCATTCGCCTTGGGCCTTTTCCAGCGCGCGCTGTTTTTGAGGGCCAAAACCAGGCCAATCTGTTTCATAAACATAGGGGGTATATTTTTTACATAGTGAAACAGTTTCATCTGTGCTTCCAGAATCCAGGACAATGATTTCATCTGCCCAAGTAACTGAATCTAAACAAGATACAATATGGCGGGCTTCATTTTTAGCGATGATGATAACGCTAAGCATTTTTTTGTGTTGATTGCGGAGCAAAGCAAAGAGCTAGTAAACAACCAAACCAATGGCCTTCAGTATGATCAAGTATCGGTGAATTAAAAATACTGGAAACAGTAATCGATAAGAAAAGTCCTTGGGCAAACCATTTTCTCGGAATTTCCATTTTTTGAGCTAATTGAAATTGGCTAAATAGAAAACCTAAAAAAAGAAGGAGTCCTGGAATTCCAAGTTGCACGCCAAGAGAAAGGAATTCGCTATGAGGATTTTTGGTAATGTAAAAGCTGCTATCAGCTAATCGTTGATACTCTGTTTCAAAACTCCCCGTCCCATGGCCGAACCAGGGTGATTCCTTAATCAGTGTAAGCGAGTATTTCCAAAAAGTAAGTCTTCTTCCCATGGATGTTTCGGTCTCTGGCGCATTAAAGTCATAATTCAATACATTTTGAAATCCTTCTGTAATGCGAAACCCCATTTCAGAATAATTGATGAAGAGCGCAAAAAATACAGCGAAGAGGCTTATCAATAACATAGATAATTTTGTATTGAGATGTTGGAAGCAATACAAAAAAACAAAAAGTAAGCCGAGCAGTTGGCCAGTTCTCCCGATCGCTACAAAATAGAGGTTGTGAATGCAAATAAGTAAAAGCAAACACCAAAAAATCTTATTTTTAATGATCTCGGGATTTCTGATTTGTAGTGCACAGTAATAGCCAAAGAAAGAAATCATGATGCTTTGGGTAATAATGCTTTTTAGGGTTGCTGCATAACGCGGTCTTGGAATAAAGTCAAAATACATTGCATAGGAAACCAGCAGAGTAGCGATCATTCCCGTTATAAAGGCATAAATCATCCATTTCTTATGTTGTGGGGTTGATAAAAAAGGTAACAATACAATGAATAAAAAGAATTCTCGATATTTGGCCCACATCTTAATGGCATCTTTAAAAGGTGCGCTACTATAACTGGTTGCAATAAATAGTCCGATAAAGAGTAGCAGCGAAAATAAAGCAACTTGATTATTGCGTAAAAGCCAGGGTAATTTTTTGAACTGGAATGATGCAAGCCAAAGGAGCAGCAAAATACCTGAGAAGATGATTGAGATTGATGTTGAAAAAGGGATGGTAAGCAAAAGCAGTGCGCTTACTATACCTCCTGCGTTGAAAATTTTGGCTTGAAGGTTGGGCATTGATTATAGAAAGTTGATTCTTGCAGTGACTAAATGAAATATTTGAAAGAGACCAAATGTTTTTCTATATATTTTAACCGTAAAATAGATTTGTTGGGCTAATTATTGTTTTAGCTCGTGTTTTACGGGAGCTAGAAGCGGATTTCTGAATCAAGTTTTATGAGAATTAGAATGGCCTTGTAAGCTTTGGTCAATAAATGGTTTTATGGTAGTAAAGCTGAGAGATTCAAGGCAATGGCTGAAGCTTAATCTGTTCTGTTCGCAGCCTTCCTGGTGGCAGGGCACGCAGTCGCCTGGGCCTTGGGCAAGGTAAATATTGCTAACATTTTGGCTCCCGTTTTTTTTAAAGGGGTTTTTGTCCAGGTGATAATTGTATGGCCATGGCGCCCATTTTACAGGGTTGGTTGGCCCAAAAAGTGCTATAACAGGGATCCCTGTGGCGGCGGCTAAATGGGTAATTCCAGTATCTGGTCCAATAAAAATCTGGGCGTGTTTGATAATAGTACTTAATTCGGCAAGAGACAGTTTTCCCGAAAGATTTATGGTTTGATCGGGAAGCTGATCATGAATTTGACTAATGTAGTTTTTTTCCTCTTTATTTGCACTGCCCGATATCATAACTTGCAAGCCAAGTTGATTGAGGTAGCGGCCAGTTGCAATCCAATTTTCTATAGGCCAGCGTTTATAGTGCCATTTAGGGTGGGGGTGGAGTATGGCATATTTTTGATTGGGAATTATGTTTGTATCAAGATTGCTGCGGGGAGGGGAGGTTTTATAAACTCGTGGAATGCTGAGTACATCTGCAAGCTTTAAGTGCTGCAAGACCGTATGAGTGTTTTCATCGTCAAATTCAGTCCAGCCATCATAAAAAAGACGTTTCCATTGTCCTTTTTCCCGGTTCTGTGGGACCGCTCCAATTCGAGTTGAGGAGGCTACAAGAGACGCAATAAATGGCCGATCGCCAGTTTGAGTGTTAACTACAAGGTCGTATTTTCTGAAAAGCCTTTTGTAGAAAAGTAGCTGTTCATTAAAAGTAGGATTGGTTGGGATAGTAACAATGTTATTAATGTCAGAAAACCCTTCCAAGATATTGGCGGTATTTTCGAAAACGAGAGCATCGATTTCAGAAGTTATGAATGTTTTTCTGAGTGAGCTCATCAAGGGTGTGGCCAGGAGTACATCGCCGAGATAGCGCATAATAATTACCAAAATACGCTCAGGTTGAATGGGTGTTACAAGGTTCTTTTGCATTGTGAAAAAAATAATCTTTTAAAGCTAAAGTAATAAATCAAAATCAAAAGTGAAATGCACCGAGCTTATAGTGAGTATGATAGTATGTTTTTGACTTATATTACGGTAGTTCTTTCTCCAGTTGATGAAAAAAAGAGGATTCAGATTTAATAATTAGTATGGCCAAATCAAAAAAAAACAGAAAGAAGACGGGAGGGGTAAAAACATACCGGCGCTTACTTAGGTATATGCTGCCTTTCAAGGGACTTTTTTTCATTAGCGTGCTTGGGTATTTAATTTATGCTGGAACACAGCCGCTAATTGCTGCCTTGGTTAAGCATATTATTGATGCTTTACAAACTGAGGCAAGAGAAGGCGTTAAATTTGTGCCAATATTTGTCATCGGATTATTTGTAGTCAGAGGGGCTGGCGCTTTCTTAGGGAATTATTTTCTAGCTAGAGTTTCTGCAAATGTAGTGCATAAATTGCGGTGCGAGTTGTTCGATCAGTATACGCGGTTGCCGACTGCTTATTTCGATCAAAATAATACGGGTTATATGATATCCAGATTAACTCATAACGTAGGCGAAGTGACGAAAGCGGTCACTGATGCAATTAGGACAATTGTCAGAGAAGGCCTAACCGCAGTCGGTTTGTTGAGTTATCTATTTTATCTAAATTGGATGCTTTCGTTAATATTTTTGGGTGTGGCGCCATTAATAGCGATTTTTGTTGGTTTTATTAGCAAAAGATTGCGGAAATTAAGTAAAAATATCCAGGAATCGGTGGGTGATATGACGCATATTGCTTCTGAATTGGTGGCTGGACACCGAATTGTGCGTAGTTTTGGAGGGGAACGATATGAGCGGCGTCGCTTTTTGGAGAGTAGTGAGTATAACAAGCGACAATCGATTAAATTAGCCGCAACGATTGCAATGCATAACCCTTTACTGCAGATTGTTATTTCATTTGCCTTGGCCGGGATAATGTATTTAGCCCTAATGGTTATGAAGGAGGCCAGTGCCGGAGAATTTGTTGCATATTTAACGGCAGCATTCATGTTGCCGAGGCCAATAAAATTACTGAGCGATGCTAATAACGATATCCAGAAAGGGATTGTGGCTGCTGATTCATTATTTGAAATTTTAGATGAGCCGGGAGAAAAAGATGTCGGCGAATATGATTTAGATCGCGCGGCGGGAAGGCTTGAGTTTAAGGGTGTGAGTTTTAAATACCCAGGCTCAGATAAATATGCATTAAATAATGTCAATCTGAATATTCGTGCTGGGCAAACGATTGCGCTGGTTGGCGCATCAGGGGGGGGGAAAAGTACATTAGTGAGCCTGATTCCAAGGTTTTATGATTGCGAGCAAGGAAAGATATTTTTAGACGGTATTGAAGTCCAGCAATACAAGTTAGCGAGCTTACGTCAACAGGTTGCATTAGTCACGCAAAATATTACGCTATTTAATGATACGGTAGCCAATAATATAGCTTACGGCGCGATGGAAGGAGCAAGTAGGCGTGATATCGAAAAGGCTGCGTTTGACGCCTATGCAATGGAGTTTATAAAGAATCTTCCTCAAGGATTAGATACAGAAATTGGTGAGCATGGAGCAAAATTATCTGGGGGGCAGCGGCAGAGATTGGCCTTGGCGCGTGCAATTTTAAAGGATGCTCCTGTGTTGATACTGGATGAAGCGACTTCCGCATTGGATACAGAGTCTGAGCGCCTGATTCAGGCGGCACTAAATGTAATTATGCGAAATAGAACAACTATTGTAATTGCGCATCGACTGTCAACAATAAAACAAGCTGACCTAATTGTGGTTGTGGAGGAGGGGAAGATTATTGAGCGCGGCTCGCATGAAGAGCTTTTGGCCAAAAATCAGGTGTATTCGCGTCTCCACAAGATTCAGTTTGGATTGGCTGAGAAAGAAAAAACTAAAACGATTGACAGAACTCAAGGATAAGTTATACTTCCCCACCTTTTCAGCCAAGGAGGGAAGTAAGCAAGGAAAGAGGCGGCTGGCTGTATTAGGATGTTACAGGGTGGTCATGGGAAGAGGAGTCAAGGGAATGGAAGTGAATTTTTTATTGTTCTGGGTGGCAATGGGAGTGAAGTCATATTCCGGCCCGATGGAAAATGAAAAGAGATTTGACAAGATGAGATAAGGGCTTATAATAGTCCAACTCAGCTGAGGCGAATTAGGCCTCAGGCTCTTTAACAAAACAATCAAAATAATTTGTGTGGGTGCTTGTGTCAGAGTGTTAAGTCAGT
>JALSJK010000180.1 GCA_026989395.1 Methylomonas sp. | reverse complement strand
ATATGGAATCAATGTAGACCAGGGCTGGGTAAATTTGTTGCAAAAAAAATTACAACAGGAGAACCTGCCTTATACTGTTTATAATGAAAGCATTAGCGGTGATACTACTGCAGGTGGATTAGCGCGAATCGACAATATCCTGAACAAGATAAAACCCGATATCCTGCTTCTGGAACTGGGTGCAAATGATGGATTGAGAGGGTTATCGCCAAAAGCCATGAAAAACAATCTAACTGAAATCATCAAACGCAGCCAGAACCACGGGGCCAAAGTACTGCTGCTTGGCATGCGTATTCCGCCTAATTACGGAAAGCGCTATATCGATATGTTTTACAATATCTATCCGCAACTGGCGGAAGAATTAAAAATTCCATTGGTGCCCTTTTTACTCGAAGATGTCGCTTTACATGAACATTTAATGCAAAGCGATGGTTTACACCCTGACACATTAGCGCAGCCCGTCATTACAGCTAAAGTTTGGCGTTATTTGCAACCACTCTTGGACTAATAACTGACCTTCCTCTTTAGGCGATTAATTTTCAACTCTTTCCTATAATTTGCATTATGGAGTCGAATTACGGCTTTCTATCGAAAAAAATCTTCCTGCTATAAATTTCTCATCCCTGAGCCCATAAATTATATTCATCTTTTCAACAAGCTTCCGGGTTTTGTGCAGTAACTCAACAAATAAAATCCGGATTGTGTTGCGTTTCACTAAAAGCTAGCCCTGCATTCTCTATTCTTAACCCTGAATTTCTTCCAAAAGACAGGATTAAGTATGAAGATGAATTTACCCGTTTCTCTAGCATCACTGACCGGGGTTGTTGCGTTAACTTATTACTCATTCACAATAAAGCTGGATGGGGCAACTACTGAGCATACTGCACAGGCGATACAACCGCACCTGGAGAAACCTGCTCTGGCAATTAACCATGCGGTTGTACCTACAAAAAGCAGTTCGAAATTATTCCAACGAGCATCTGTAAAACAGCTTTGGCAGCCAATTTCTCCTCAGCAACATCCGCAAGATATTCCGGACAATCTCTATGTTGAATATATTAAGACCAATCAACCTGGTGACTTAAACATCGCAGAAGGGCAACAGGTTTCTTTATTAATCCCACAAGAAAACAAATCATTTATTGGCGTCATTGATGAATCAACACGCGCATATGGCGGCGAAATCACTATTTCTTCAGGAACCATCGAAAATGGTGATGAAAATGCTTCATTTTCAATTACCGAAGGCAAAAACACTACATTCATTACCGTTGCAACCGGTGAAAGTATTTATCAGGTTGAAATAAACAACCGCACCGGCGTTGGCGTGGTATTGGACGACAGAGAATTAAACCAGTACCGGCAAAATGAGGATGGCATCTTACCCCCTCCAGAAGGCATCTCCTAATTTGTCGTACAAATAACCCCAAAATCAGTCTTAATAGAGGTAACAATTAATGAAATTAAAATCCCTTGCACCCGGTTTAACCCTCGCGGTTGGACTTTTTTCAACCCCAGCATGGTCAGTCATTGACACCATTGACATCGTTGCAGTTTATCCGCCATCAATGGCCAACAGCGACCCAGCAGCGCGACTGGCCAATATGGAACAATATGCAAATAAGGCGCTTGAAAACAGTAATGCCAATATTCGTTTCCGTATTGTTCATATTGAAGAACTGGATCTATCCAATGCCAAAACAGATGTTGATACTCTTTACAAGTTAAAAAACAGTGAAAAAGCACGGAGCTTACGAAGTAAATACGGAGCGGATCTAGTAACCATGCTGACCCCAACTGGACCTTATTGCGGAGTCGGATTTGTACCCAGGGGAAAAAACGGCGAAGTTTATTCATATTATAAGAACTATGGCTATAGTATAGTTGGCCATGTCTGCACAAGTTCATTTGCCCATGAACTGGGGCATAACCTGACTTTGGGCCATTCTCACAAACAAGGCAGCAATGGCGGTCTGTACCCATGGGGTCGCGGTCATGGTGTGGATAACACCTTTGTTACCACCATGGCTTATAACAGTGCTTATAATGCTCGACGGGTTCAAATGTTTTCCACCCCGGATGTCAGCAGCTGCAGGGGATTACCATGCGGCTCCCCAGAAACAGCAACTGACGGTGCAAATGCAGTCAAAGTGTTAAACATTGCAGGACCACAAATTGCCGATTGGTACGACTCTACCATCCCAGAAACAAAACCAAATGCCAAACCAACAGCCAATGATGATATGGACACCACAGAGCAGGACAAAGCTCTCCAGATCGATGTACTAAAAAATGACGCAGATCCCGAGCAAGATAATCTGGTCATTGCCAGTGTTGGTTCAGCAAAACATGGACAAGTTTCTATCGCTGGAAACCTGATTCAATACAGCCCAGACAGCGACTTTATTGGCAAGGATGATTTTCAATACACCATATCAGATGGTAACAACAATAGTGCAACAGCAACAGTAACAGTCAATGTTGGGTTAGGTGTCAAATATAAATATTTTGAAGGCTCCTGGTCACAACTACCCAACTTTTCTCAATTGACCCCAACATTTGAAGGCGTTGCTCATAACTTCACCATTACTAAACGAAACAGAGATTTTTCCTATGCACTTCGCTTTACCGGACAAATTGAAATTCGTCAGCAAGGTCAGTACCAATTTTTTGTTCAATCAGACGATAGCAGCCAATTACTGATTGATGGCCAACCTGTTGTTATCAATAATTCAATCGGCAATACCAGCGAACAAAACGGTACTATTAATTTAACTGCTGGTTTACATAGCATTGAAGTTCAATATTTTCAGCAACAAGGTAATCAGGCGTTAAATATTGATTGGCAAGGCCCAAATCATCCAAGACAAATGTTGACCAGTAACTTCCTGCGCTCTGCTGACCCAGGCAATACTTTCCCGGTAGCAAGCCCGGACAAGGCCTTCAGCCCGTCTGATACACCTATCAGCATTGATGTTCTTAACAATGACAGCGACCCGGATGGTGATGCAATTACCATTGAAAGCGTCAGTGATGCTGAAAATGGCTCAGTACAAATCAATGACAACATGATCACCTACACACCAGAAGTGGGATTTTCCGGCATTGACACTTTCGCTTATACCATTAGCGATGGCAAAGGTGGTTTTGATAATGCTACAGTTTCGGTAAGAGTTGGCTCTGGCATCGCATTTGAATATTTTGAAGGCTCATGGGACTCTATTCCTGATTTTGACTCACTAGTACCAGTCAAAGAAGGTATTACCAAAAACTTCTCACTTCGAGAAAGAGACCAGAATAATAACTTTGCCTTCAGATACCGGGCACAAATCAATATTCCGGTTGACGGCACTTATTATTTCTACACTATCTCAGATGATGGCAGCCGCTTATCCATAAATGGTAATCAAGTAGTTAATAATGATGGTATTCACGGGTTCCGAGCAAGAGGCGGTGTTGTCAAGCTGACTGCAGGCTATCATGATATAGAAATTGGCTATTTCGACAAACATGGACGCGAAAGACTGATGGTAGTCTGGGGCGGAACTGGAGTCAGATTCCAATTTTTGAAAGTGAAAGATTTAATACTCCCTTAACCTGATATACTTACCAGATAAAAAAGCACGGCTTAAAGCCGTGCTTTTTCTATTTTAAGCACTCTCAAAACTGCTTCCCCAAGAGATAACCTTTATTTTTATCCTATCTCCAAAATCTCATCCTGCCTCCAACACATCTAAATAGCAGTAACCCAAACTTGCCGGCAGCACAAAAAACTACGTGGCTGTATTATTTATTTGTATCCTTGGAGGAAATGCCTTAATTTATTGTCATTATCTTATCTTTTATCAAAATGACAACATCTAACCAAAAACTCCTGATTCTCGTCGATGGCTCATCTTTTCTCCATAGAGCCTTTCACGCAATTCCACCCTTAACAACGCCAGACGGCATGCCCAGCAATGCTATTTATGGTGTTATCAATATGCTACGCAAGCTTGCTAATGATCATCCCACGGATTATTTTGCTGTTATTTTTGATGCTCCGGGCAAAACTTTTCGTCATGATATTTATGAAGAGTACAAATCACACCGCCCTCCTATGCCAGATGACCTGAGAGTGCAAATTGAACCTTTACATGACTTGATAAAAGCAATGGGATTACCATTAATCATGGTTCCTGATGTGGAAGCGGATGATGTCATGGGCACCCTGGCTAAATACGCCACAGAACAGGGTTTTAATGTCATTCTTTCGACTGGTGATAAAGATATGGCGCAATTGGTTAATGACCATGTCATGCTTGAAAACACCATGTCTGATACGCAAATGGACCGCCAAGGCGTAGTAGAAAAGTTTGGCGTAGCTCCTGAACATATTGTTGATTATTTAGCTTTAATGGGTGATACCGTTGACAACATTCCGGGAGTCCCTAAAGTTGGTCCCAAAACTGCTGCAAAATGGATCAAACAATATGGATCTCTTGAAAACTTAATGGCTCATGCTGATGAAATCAAGGGAAAAGTCGGTGAAAACCTGCGTGCAGCACTTGATCAATTACCCATATCCAAAGAGCTAACCACCATCAAATGCGATCTTCCCTTACCCTATAAAATTTCTGACTTGAAAAAACAATCTGCCGATGAAGATGAGTTGAGAAAGCAATTAACAGAACTTGGCTTCACAACCTGGTTAAAAGCCATGGATAATTCTGCAAATATCAAATCGGCAGTGCCCGAATCAGATTGTGAAAGCGAGTATGAAACCGTCTTGACAGAAAAGGCATTTGATGACTGGCTAGCAAAACTGGAACAAGCTGAATTATTTGCTTTTGATACCGAAACCACCAGCCTTGATTATAGCAAGGCAGAAATTGTCGGAGTTTCTTTTGCTGTAGAAATTAACAAAGCCGCGTATGTACCATTCTCACACCAATATCCAGGTGCACCCGAACAATTGGATCGACATAAAACCTTGGAAAAACTAAGGCCTTTGTTAGAAAATCCTGAAAAACCAAAGCTTGGCCAAAATCTAAAATATGATGCCCATGTGTTAACCAATCATAGCATTTCTCTACAAGGCATTCGTCATGACACCATGCTGGAATCCTATGTTTTTAACAGCACCGCCACCAAGCACAACATGGACGACCTGGCCAAAACCTATCTTGGCGTAGAAACCATTCATTACGAGCATGTTGCCGGTAAAGGCGCCAAACAAATTCCATTTCATGAAGTCAGCCTTGAAGAAGCCGGCCCCTATGCTGCCGAAGATGCCGATATCACTTTGAAATTACATCAGGTGTTGTGGCCAAAACTTCAACAACATGCCAAGCTTGAAAGACTTTACAATGAACTGGAAATCCCTTTGATAAAAGTTCTGGTTCAAATTGAGGAAAACGGCGTTTTGCTTGACACCGATATGCTCGCCAAACAGAGCCAGGAACTAGCTGAAAAAATGGCCATACTGGAACAACAAGCCTATGAGATTGCAGGACATGCATTTAATATGAATTCACCCAAGCAGATTCAAGCTGTTCTTTATGATGACTTGAATTTGCCGATTTTAAAGAAAACGCCGAAAGGACAGCCCTCTACCTCAGAATCGGTACTGCAAGAACTGGCGCAAGATTATCCACTACCAAAAATCATTCTGGATTATCGCAGCTTAAGCAAATTGAAGTCCACCTATACAGATAAACTCCCCCAGCAAATCAATCCACGCACTGGAAGAGTACATACCTCGTATCATCAAGCGGTTGCAGCCACCGGCAGACTCTCTTCATCCAACCCAAATTTGCAAAATATTCCTGTACGGACAGAAGAAGGAAGAAAAATCAGACAAGCCTTTATTGCCTCCCCAGGCTGCAAAATTATTGCTGCCGACTATTCCCAGATTGAATTACGGATCATGGCACACCTTTCTGGCGACGAAGGCCTGTTATCGGCATTTTCTGAAGGCCGGGATATCCATCAGGCAACTGCGGCAGAAGTATTTGAAGTCAGTCTTGATCAGGTTACCCCAGATTTACGCCGTTCAGCCAAAGCCATTAATTTTGGTTTGATTTATGGCATGTCTGCTTTTGGTCTGGCACAACAACTAGGCCTATCCCGAAGCCAGGCCCAGTCGTATATTGATCTGTATTTCCAGCGCTATCCCGGCGTCAAAAACTATATGGATAAAATAAGAGAGCAAGCCAAACAACAGGGCTATGTCGAAACCCTTCGAGGCCGCCGGCTTTACTTGCCGGAAATCAATTCCCGAAATGCTGCACGCAGGCAATATGCCGAGCGAACGGCTATCAACGCCCCCATGCAGGGAACTGCTGCCGATATTATTAAACAAGCCATGATCGATTGTCATGGCTGGATTAATGGCGATCTATCTGATATAAAAATGATTATGCAGGTTCATGATGAACTGGTTTTTGAAATCCCAGAGTTTCAGTTAGAAAAGAGTAAAGAGACAATCAAAACCATCATGTGTTCAGCTGAAAAATTGGCCGTACCTTTAATTATTGATATCGGAGTTGGGGAAAATTGGGATGAAGCCCATTAATCATACAATTAGGCCAAGCTGCTCCACATGCAATTATGTTTCACCTGCATGACCTGGAATTTTAAAATACTTTGATTCTCTTGATGTCTTTAATACCAATCGAGGAGGAGTTTTTATGAACAAAGCGTTACTTTGGACATTTGCAGCATTTTCACTGACGGGATGTTTAGAAAAAAAGGAAGAGGAAAACATGGCCCCGCCAGCCAAACTTTCACCCGTTACCTATAAACTTATTATTGCTGAAAATGTTGATAATGTGCCTGCTCCTGTTGTAACCGTCAAAGCAACTCAGTGCAGTCCACTCTATTACGATAAAAAACTTATTCGTGTCAATTGCTTTTTTGACGGTGAATGGGTGAGAAAAGATGATGAATGGAAATACAAAGGCAACAATATTGTGTTTGCCGGGCTGGTCAAGGCTTATTACCGGGCAAATGATCAGTAAGCGAGGTTAATTATTGCTTCCATATTCACCCATCCTATCGTAGCGATTTCGCTTTCTCCATGGATTAAACCACCGCTTAGATCCCGGTTAATTTTCACGGGAATGATTTTATCCATACTCCCCGATATTGATGTTATTGGCTTTAAAATCCGCATTCCATATCAGCACATGCTTGGCCACCGAGGAATCACCCATTCCATCCCGTTTGCTATTCTGCTGAGCGGAATTATTTCACGATTTTTTTCTCATTCTTTTAAAGAAAATCTTTTTCCAATCTGGGTATATTTATTTCTTTGTATACTATTCGCGATTAAGAATGCACATTAACTAGCTGGCGCATTACATTGATTGCGAATATAATAGCGACATGAATGATTACCACCTATCAGACGACGAGATTAAACACCTTGAAGTGTTGCA
>JALSJK010000179.1 GCA_026989395.1 Methylomonas sp. | reverse complement strand
AACATGGTGATCTTTTCGCCCAGAAAATTAAGGTCTATTATACTATTTCTGGGTGTTTTGTTCCTTGCTTTTTTATAGATAATTCTTTATTAATCATTTGGATAGGTTGTTTTTCAGGGGTGACTAAGTAACCGTACCAAATGATGAACATCAACCAGAATATAGAGTCCCAAATCGCCACTGCGATAGTTCGCACGCTGTAAGCTGGACAAACTCTGAAAATGCTTGAGCATTTTATCGCGGATTCTCAACACCATATTTTCTCGAACACGCGCCCCAGCCATTTTTTCAGCAGAACCACATAATGTTGCAAATATTGCGATTAGCGTATATGCAGCCGCAAAGATGACTACTTTATCCTGGGGGGTTAAAACAATCCCTTGTTCTAGTAATAAATTCTGTAAATAACTTAATGATTGTGGCAGTTCATATCCTGCCATCACATGATCAATAATGAGTTTTAATGGCCAAGGCAACAGCAGCAAAGAAGCAACTGCAATAATGCCGAAAAAATAGGCTCTGAATAAAATCCATCGGTTATCCCACAAATCTTCGCCGGCAAGCGTCAAAATGTGGTTCCAGAGCTTTTCAGCCGGCTGATTATATTCCTTATCTTTAATAATATTCATTACCCCTTATTCGCATCTTTTTTAACCTGAAATTCCGGTCATATTGATCTGCCGAAAATCTCGCTTCGACAATTGTCAATTCCTGAAATCGTTACAAAAGTTCAAAGCTGTTATTTTTGACAAGAAAAAGATAAGAAATGAGGGATTTGAAAACTCATTACATGGAGAAATTCATCAGGCACATGTAAGTAGGTGATCAATTACAAATGGCATTATCACTTCATTGTAAAAGCAACAGTAACAATTCAGCGTATTTATAGATTCAATATCAGTGACTTATTCCAGAAGACGCCGTAAATACGTCCCTGTAGGCTTGGTTGTGTCATCCATGACACAGACACTTCTTCCATAAGTCACTGATATTTAGTGATTTTGTATAAATTAAATATACTGGAATTACAAGCAACAAAGGATTTATATTAACAATAACACCCAATGAACCACAGAAATCTGACTCTTTGCCTGCAAATGCATTAAACAACCAATATTTGCAGTAGCAATTATTTCTGGTGAATGCCTTTGCAAAGCTTCCAGCTTATTTTCCAATAACTGACTTGAGAATTGTGGCTGTAAAATAGAATAAACACCTGCTGAACCACAGCAAAGATGTTGATCAGCGACATCAACCAGTCGATAACCAACGCGCTCCAAAATTGTTTCAACGGTACCCGTTATTTTCAGCCCATGCTGAAGCGTACAAGGCGCTTGAAAGGCAATCTCAGGTCGATTAGATTTTGAAAATATTGATAAATTCTCATCAACAATAATTTCTGAAATATCTCTGACTAGCTCTGAAAATTTTGCTGCTTTTTCTGCATAATTCGGATCATTTCTCAGTATCCTTCCGTAATCCTTGAACATAACTCCGCAACCACTTGCAGTTGATACGATTGCTTCAATTCCTTGCTCAATATGGGGCCAGCAGGTATCAATATTAATTCTGGCAAAATCCAAAGCACGCTGATGATCAGACAAATGATAACTCAGTGCACCGCAGCAGCTTGCACTATCAATTTTCAGTAATGAGATACTGCACTTATCCAAAACCTTCGCTGTGGCCAAATCGATTTCTGGAGCCAGCGTAGGTTGCACACATCCCGTTAAAATAATCATTTTTCGATTGTGAACTGGATCAGGCCAATTACCGATAGCTTGTTTGTCGGGAATTTTTTGTTGGAGACTGGCTGGTAAAACCGGCTTGACCAGTCTTGCCAACGTCATTAACCAAAGAAAGCGGTTTTGATAAGGCAACATTTGATTAATCAAATACCGAACCAACTTTTGCAAAACCGGTCTGGAAACCTTCTGTTCAAGGATCGGCTGGCTGATATCCTTTAATCTTCCATATTTAACCCCTGATGGACAAATTGTTTCACAAGCCAGACAACTTAAGCATCTATCAAGATGTTGTTGAGTCTGCCTGGAAACGTATTCTCCTTCCAGCATTTTTTTCAGCAAATAAATACGACCCCGCGGCCCGTCAAGTTCATCGCCCTGAATTTGATAAGTGGGACAAACTGCATTACAAAAGCCACAATGTACACAGGCTTGTAAAATACTTTTTAACTCCTGTGCCTCTGGAATATTGTTATAAGTGCCAGTCAGTTTGGTTTGCATCAAATTACCAATCGCTATACATCTTGTTAGGATTCAAGATATTTGCCGGATCAAATGCCCTTTTCAGGTTTTGGTGGATTAGCCTCACACCAGCCGATAAGGGCTGAAAGATATCCTCTGCAATCCCGGAGTTGCGAAATAAGACAGCATGTCCATTTGTTTGCTGTGCCATATCAAAAACCTCCGCATCGTCACAATTAGTTTTTAACCAGCGTAATGCACCGCCCCAATCATAAAACCACTCACCATCAACGTTAACAATCGGTGCCGCAGGCGGAACCGAAATACGCCATAATTTTTTTTGGGTTTGGAAAAATTCAAGCTGCTGCTCGCGTAAATTTTGCCAAAATGCTTTACTGTTTTTTAACTTCTCCCCTCCTAAATTATTTATTTCTGATATAACTGCCTTTTCAGAACCAGACAACCTGACATAGAGAATTCCCTCATCAAAACACAACCCGGAAATCAAGCGGCCTTGCAATTGGAAATCTGCCATTGTTTCAATTGCCTGTTGTTCTTCCAATTGAAAGAAGATTGTCGTTTCGCATTCTGGTAAAGGTAAAACTTTCAATGATATTTCCAACAAAATACCTAAAGTTCCCAACGCACCAACCATTAATCTAGAAACATCATAGCCGGCCACATTCTTCATGACCTCGCCGCCAAATGACAATATTTCTCCACGTCCCGTCAAAATTTTGCAGCCCAGCATAAAATCTCTAGCAGAGCCGGTAAAAGGACGCCTTGGCCCGGAAAAACCACAGGCAATCGTGCCTCCCAAGGTGGCTGTTTCGGAAAAATGAGGTGGTTCAAATGCCAACATCTGGCCTTGTTCAGCCAGAAGAGTTTGTAATTCTGTTAGAGAAGTTCCGGATCTTGCTGTCACAACAAGTTCTGAAGGGTGATAATTGACTATACCATGATGGATGCTGACATCAAGCGACTGCTGTTGTATCTGTCTGCCATAAAATGATTTACTGTTGCCGGCAATAATCCGTAAAGCGGATTTTTCTTCATACGCTTCCTTCACAGAAGCTTGAATCGTCGGCTCCTGGTTACTGCTGTTCACAGTACCTATTTCACAACGGCCTTACCGTTGCGATAACACCAAATTTCGGGTGATCAAAATAATGAATTTCATTGAGTTTGAGTTTCCTTTTTTCGTTAATTCGATAAATCACCGGGTTTTCGGTATAAACACTGTCCGGTGCATATTCCAGATCGACTAACAAGTGTACATAGTGTCCCCGTTGCACTCGAACAAAACCATTCAGCAAACTATCTTTTTTGATTGGAACTCCTTTACTGATACGATTTGGCCCCACTGACTGAATCCAGGATTTATAGTAAACCGGTTTATAAGCATAATTTGCCGACAAGCTGTAATAGGCCTTTTGTAAATAGATATTTTCAACAAAATTTGGATTAATAATGCTTGGCCACTGCAAATGGCTTTCCGCCTGATCAAAAATTTCTGAGGTAGGCGAATCCTGATGAAAAACCAGAACTTCAATCCGAAAATTTCGCGCCCAACTACTGTTGCTAAAAGCACCAAAAAGCAGTCCAATAAATAAAATTCTAATAATTTGCTTCATAATTGTTTGTTATCTTTTTATCTTTGTTTTAAACGCAATGTTTCCAACAGTTGATTTACAAAATCCAGCTTTTCGTCAGTTGATTCAAACGATTGGCTAAACCTGAGTTTATCACTACCATCGAATTTATAACAATGTGCCTGAGTTTGGATCAATAATATCAACGCCTCGGTATCAATTTTTGGCTGTGCTGCGAAAACTATTCGTCCACCTTCTTTGCCCACTTCAATTTTCTTGATTCCCAAATGAGTCGCCTTTTGCTTCAATTCTGTAACCGCTATCAATGTTTTAACTGGCTCAGGCAATAAACCAAACCGGTCAATCATCTCAATCTGTAATTCCCGGAGATCTTCTTTGGTTTCTGTGCTGGAAATTCGTTTATACAATACCAAACGTGCATGAATATCCGGCAAATAATCTTCAGGAATCAAGGCAGGAGTTTGCAAATCCACTTCCGGCCCAACATCCAGCGGCGCTTCCAGTTCCGGTTGCTTGCCAGATTTTAAGGCACTGACGGCACGCTCCAGTAATTCAGTATAAAGCGTAAAACCAATTTCCTGAATTTGGCCGCTTTGATCATCGCCCAATAATTCCCCGGCACCGCGAATTTCCATATCATGAGATGACAGCATAAATCCGGCGCCTAAATCTCCAGATGCTTCAACGGCTTCAAGACGTTTTTCCGCATCTTTGGTTAACAAAGCCTTTGGCGGCACAATCATATAGGCATAAGCCCGATGATGAGAACGCCCCACCCTGCCGCGTAATTGATGGAGCTGCGCCAGGCCCAGTTTATCAGCTCTATTGATAATAATGGTGTTAGCGCTGGGAATATCGATACCACTTTCAATAATGGTGGTGCTCAATAACAAATTAAATCGCTGGTGATAAAAATCCAGCATAATCCGCTCCAAATCACGTTCAGGCATTTGTCCGTGAGCAATTTCGATACGCGCCTCAGGAAGCAATTTTTCTAATGCTCGGGCCATTTTTTCCATTGATTTAACATCATTGTGTAGGAAAAAAATTTGACCGCCACGTTTTATTTCCCGCTGACAGGCTTCCTGAATCAGAATATCAATCCACTCAGTAATAAAAGTCTTGATGGAATGACGATTAGGCGGAGGGCTGGCAATAATGGAAATATCCCTTAATCCGGTCATCGCCATATTCAGGGTTCGGGGAATCGGAGTTGCAGTCAGTGTCAGCAAGTCCAGTTCACTACGCAACTTTTTGAAATGTTCTTTTTGGCGAACGCCAAAACGATGTTCTTCATCAATAATAACTAAACCCAGGGATTGATATTTTATCTCTTTGGATAATAATTTATGAGTGCCGATGACAATATCAACTTTGCCCTGTTCAATGGCTTCAAGAATCTGCTTCTGCTGTTTGCCAGAAACAAACCGTGATAACACTTCCACTCGCACTGGCCAGTCAGCAAACCGGTCACAAAAATTTTGATAATGTTGCTGAGCCAATAATGTTGTTGGCACCAGCACAGAAACTTGCTTGCCACTTTGGACAGCAATAAAGGCAGCACGCATCGCCACTTCGGTTTTGCCAAAACCGACATCACCACAAATCACCCGGTCCATGGGTTTGCTGGAGCTCATATCTTCCAGTATATTTTCTATCGCAGTTTGTTGATCTGGCGTTTCTTCGAAAGGAAAAGCTTCGGCGAAGGCCTGATATTCCATGCTGTCGTATTTAAAAGCATGGCCTTGTTTTACTGCTCTTTTCGCATAAACATCCAGTAATTCTGCCGCTACATCCCTAACACGAGAAATGGCCTTCTTCTTGGCTTTACTCCACTGATCGCTGCCCAATTTGTGCAATGGTGCATTTTCTGGACTGACCCCGGTATAACGACCAATAAAATGCAAAGAAGATACTGGCACATATAATTTGTCCTGATTGGCATATTCCAGCACCAGAAATTCAGCTTCAATACCTCCAAAACTGAGCGTCTGCAATCCCAGGTAACGACCTACTCCGTGTTCCTGATGAACGACCGGCGCACCAATCGTCAGTTCATTCAGGTTGTTGACAATATTATCAAGTGCCTTGACCGCAGATTTCCGTCGTCTGCGGCGCTGCTGTGCTTTTTCACCCGTCAGCTGGCTTTCAGTAATAATGGCAAGATCTGGATCTTCAATCCACAAACCATGATCCAGTGGCGCAATGACAATATTATGGACTGCATCAGAATCAAGAAAAGCAGTCCAGTTATCGACTGGATTGGGTGGAATCTTGAAACTGCGCAGTTGATCTATCAATGCCTCTCTGCGACCTGCCGTTTCAGCCACAAACAACACTTTCCCTGTAAAATCCCTCAAAAACCCTTGTAACTTGGCTGCTGGATTTTTCTCCCTGGCATCAATAGTAATATCCGGCAGGGATTGACAAGCATAAGCAATTGAATTTGCTTTCTCATAATCCCCAGTCGCAAGCTGAATTTGCTGAAATTCTGCAATGTGACTGATAAATTCTTCAGGGTTCTGGAACAGTTTTTCAGGCTTCAAGAGCGGCCTGTCAACATCATATTTTCGCTGCTGAAAACGTTCATCCGCACCAGTAAAAAAAGTATTGGCATATTCTTGATAATGTTGGCCCAACACCAACACAGCAGAGTCTGGTAAATAATCAAACAGCGTATCGGTGTGGTCAACAAACAAAGGCAAATAATATTCTATACCACCAAGCGTAATGCCTTTGCTGACATCACGATAAATGATGTTTTTTTCTGAAACTTCAGGAAATGCAGCGCGGAATGATTGCCGGAACAACTTGATCGAATCGTCATCAAATGGAAACTCACGAGCCGGAAAAAGATTAATTTCATCAATTTTTTCCAGAGAACGTTGGGTTTCCGGATCAAAAATCCGGATTGAATCAACCTCTTCATCAAAAAGCTCAATCCGAAAAGGCGCTTTACTGCCCATTGGAAAAATGTCAATAATTGAGCCTCTTACCGCAAATTCAGCATGCTGATAGACTTGCGAAACACACTGATAACCAACGCTTTCCAATCTAGCACGATTCTCTTCCAGATTAAATTCAGCACCTAAACGAATGGCAAAACTATTTGCCAAAACATGTTCTCTTGGCGCCAACCGATGCATTAAAGTGGCTACTGATATTATCAGCGCACCACTTTTGGTTTGTGGGAGTAACGCCAGGGTTTTTAAACGCTCAGAGACAATTTCCGGCAGCGGTGAAAAGACATCATAAGGTAAGGTTTCCCAGTCAGGAAAATGTAAAATGCTTGCCTCATCCTGAAGAAAAAAAGCCAGCTCATGCTCCAACCGTAATGCTGTTTGACTATCAGGAGTCACCACAACAAACAAGCGCTGTTCATTTTTAATTGCTGCTGCCAGTGATAATGAATCTGCGCAGCCGGATAAACCAGTCCAAACAATGGCTTGCCTGTCAGTGGCAACTGGCGGTGAAAAAAGTGAATGCTTGCTGGTCATCTATCTCGTTATATACTATTCGCGATTAAGAATACCCGGCTTTGCCCTCAATAATCTGAAACTTTTCATTCAACAATGCACGCAAAGGAGCATGATGCTCATCGAGGTTGTCGAAGAAGTTTGTACAAGCCTGTTTA
>JALSJK010000178.1 GCA_026989395.1 Methylomonas sp. | reverse complement strand
CGTTTAGTCCGTTGGGCAACCTGCAAGTATAAAAAGCTAAGAGGGGGTCAACGGAAAGCAACAAAATGGTTGAGGCAAATTGCTGAGCGACAGCCTACTATTTTTGTCCATTGGGGTGTGTTGTATAAAAACGGCTGAACGATGGGAGCCGTATGAGTCGAGAGGTTCACGTACGGTTCTGAGAGAGCCTGAAGGGGAGGTTCCTTTGGGCTACTCACCTGGGGAGGGCCGGAGAGAAACCGGCCCTTACCCGATTAGGTGCTTATTAAAAAAATGGCCTGGTTTTAGTATAAAGAAAGCGATGTTATCAGCTATAAAATTACCGACAAGAATGGGTGTAAAGATAATAAAGACGTAAGATTTTACACCTCATTCTCGGGGAAAATAACTAATTCATTGTTTGGCCAAAACCTTGGCAACTGTCTCACCCATTGCTGAAGGGGTTGGGGCAATAGTGACACCTAGTTCTTTTAGCATTTCAACTTTTTCTGCTGCTGATTCGCCTGTTGCTGAAATAATGGCTCCGGCATGTCCCATGCGGCGGCCTTTTGGCGCAGTTAACCCTGCAATATAAGCGACAACTGGTTTACTCATGTGTTCTTTGGCAAATTGCCCGGCTTCAACCTCTTGGGGGCCGCCGATTTCGCCGATCATAAGTACCACTTTGGTTTCGTCATCTGTTTCGAATTGTTCCATAATAACGCGGTGTGAACTGCCATTAATAGGGTCTCCGCCGATCCCAACAGAAGTTGAAACGCCGATACCCAGCTCTTTCATTTGATCGGCCGCTTCATATCCCAATGTTCCGGAACGGCCAACGATACCAACATTGCCAGGCATATAGATATGGCCAGGCATAATACCCAGCATGGATTTTCCTGGGCTGATGGTGCCGGCACAATTGGGGCCGGTCAAAACCATGCGTTTTTCTTTAGGGAACCGGCGCAGGTAATTTTTAACACTCATCATATCCTGTGTTGGAATACCATCGGTGATAGCAACACAGTATTTAATTCCAGCTTCAGCGGCTTCCATGATCGAGTCTGCGGCAAATGCCGGGGGGACAAAAATAATGCTGGCTTCTGCACCAACATTTTCAACAGCCTCTTTTACAGTATTAAACACTGGCCGGTCGAGGTGTTTTTGCCCTCCTTTGCCAGGGGTGATGCCGCCGACGACATTGGAGCCATAGTTAATCATGTCCTGGGCATGAAAAGTGCCGATCTTACCAGTAAAGCCCTGAACAATAATGCGCGTTTCTTTGTTAATAAAAATAGCCACTTACATCTCCTTAGGCTTGGTTGGCGACAACTTTGTTTCGTGCTTGAACGGCTTTTTCAGCCGCTTCGGCCAATGTGTCTGCTGTAATGATAGGTAATCCACTGTCCGCAATGATTTTACGGCCTTGTTCTACATTAGTGCCGGACAAGCGAACGATTAATGGGATCTGCAGATCCAGTTTTTTGACAGCTTCCACAACGCCTTCGGCAATCCAGTCACAGCGGTTGATGCCCGCAAAAATATTGACCAGCATGGCTTTGACGTTATCATCCTGTAGCACCATACGAAAGGCCTTTTCGGTTCTTTCAGCAGAAGCGCCGCCGCCAACATCAAGAAAATTAGCCGGTTCCCCTCCAGCCAGTTTAATCATGTCCATGGTTGCCATTGCCAGGCCAGCACCGTTAATCATGCAGCCGATGTCACCATCAAGACCCACGTAGCTTAAGCCGCGATCAGCAGCAGCCATTTCGCGTTTGTCTTCCTGACTTTTATCGCGTAGTTCGGAAATTTTTTGACGGCGGAACAGGGCATTGTCATCGAAACTCATCTTGGCATCCAGCGCAACCAGTTTGCCGGTTTTTGTGACAACCAAAGGGTTGATTTCCACCATGTTGGCATCCAGATCGCGCATGGCGCGATAGCTGCCTTTAATGATTTTTACAGCATGACTTAATTGGGTAGGCTCCAGACCCAGAGCAAAAGCCATTTTTCTTGCCTGAAAATCCTGTAAGCCTACGGCCGGTTCGATGTAGATTTTTTTAATTGCGTCAGGGTTGGTTTCAGCAAGTTCCTCAATTTCCATGCCGCCTTGGGCTGATCCTACCATGACGATCCGTTCGGCGCTCCGATCAACCAGCAGACAGAAATATAACTCTCTGTAGATATCGGTTCCAGCTTCGACGTAGAGTCTTAAACATACTTTACCTGCAGGGCCGGTTTGATGGGTTACCAATCGTTTTCCGAGTAATTCTTCTGCAGCAGCTTCGACTTGTTCATGGCTGGTGCAAATTTTAATGCCGCCTGCTTTTCCTCTCGCTCCAGAATGAATCTGGGCTTTGACCACCCAGATACTGCCGCCAATTTCACGGCTCCTTTGCACGGCATCTTCAGGACTGTATGCCAAACCGCCTTCTGCGATTTTAACCCCGTAACTGGCTAAAATTTCTTTAGCCTGGTATTCATGGATATCCAAAATATCACCCCTAAAAGTATTTATTCATCGAAAATGTTATTTGGTTTTGGCGGCGATGGCGGCAGCCGCTTTTACAACATTATTAGCCATTTTTTCTGACGCAGCGTCGATAAGCCTGCCATCAAGAGCGGCGGCCCCTTTGCCTTGAGCTGCTGCTTCTTTAAGCGCTAGCAATATGCGATTGGCTTTTTTGATTTCCTCAGCAGGTGGCGTGAAAACTTGATTGGCATATTCGATTTGAGATGGATGAATAGCCCATTTTCCTTCGCAGCCAAGAGCAGCAGCTCTTTTTGCAGCCTGTAAGTAACCTTCGGGGTCTTTAATGTCGCCAAAAGGTCCGTCTATTGGCCTCAATCCATAAGCCCGGCAAGCAACTGTCATTCGGCTGATTGCAAAATGCCATTGATCACCTGGATAATCAGGATTTAATCCGCCGATATTGGTTGTTCTGGCCCGGTTGCTTGCGGCATAATCAGCCACACCAAAATGAAGCGCCTCCAGGCGGCCACCTAAAGCGCCTTGTTTGGCGATATCTTCGACATTTGCCATGCCAAGCGCGGTTTCAATTAGGCATTCAATACCAATTTTGTTCTTTAGGCCTTGTTGCATTTCCAGTTGATTGAGCATGGCTTCAACCATATAAACATCGGCATACACGCCAACTTTTGGAATCAAAATAGTATCAAGTTTATCTCCGCATTGTTCGACCAGGTCAACGATATCTCTGGCCATGTACTGGGTGTCCAGGCCATTGATTCTTACAGAGACGGTAATGCCATGGTCATGCCAGGCCATGTCGTTTATGGCTTCAATGACATTTTTTCTGGCTTGTAATTTATCATCTGGCGCGACAGCGTCTTCAAGATCCAGAAAAATAAAATCGGTCCCGCTTTTCATCGCTTTTTCAAACATCCCGGGGTTTGATCCTGGAACCGCTAATTCACAGCGCTGAACCCGTTGGACGGGGGCTTCATATAATGTATGACTCACTCGATCGCCTTATTTGAATATATAATCTATTGATTCAGCTCTCCCTGATCAGTTGTTTTTGAATCAGTGGGAATTGAACGCTAAACCTTAATATACTACGTGATTTTTATATCCTGTCAATTTGGACAAAAAAGTCAATTTTGTGAGCTCCTGTCAATTTTTTTTTCTTGACTATACTTCATTGATAATTAGAGACAAAAAATAGACCTGATAATAGTTTTGATTTTGTCATTCTTTTTTAACACTGAAATAACCCTGCTATGCGAAAAACCAGAAATAGCCGCAATATCCATATAACTGAAAGCAATCTGGATATGTTAGTGAAAAGTACTACCGGATTAATATCCTTGCCGGAAATATACTTAAAAATAAATCAGCTAATGAACGATCAGACTTCAGTTCTGGATGATTTTGCCGTTGTTGTCAATGGTGATGCCAATCTGGCTTCCAGGGTATTAAAAATTGTGAACAGTTCTTTTTACGGTTTTCCCGGGCAAATTTCCAGCATCTCAAGAGCATTAAATTTTATCGGAATAACGCAGTTACATGATTTGGTGCTGACTATTTCAGCAATAAAATCATTGTCGGTGTCCAGCAAAACCATTGATATGCATGAGTTCTGGCATCGTAGTATTTTTGCTGGCGTATTTGCTAAACATCTTGCGAAACAAATAAAAGCTCGTGATTGCGAAAGTTTTTTCGTGATTGGTTTGCTTCATGAAATTGGTAGTTTGGCCATTGCTCTTAATCTTCCGGATGAATTTGTCAATACCCAACAGCAAGCGGCAGAAAATAATACCCCTTTATATCAAATTGAAAAAGGTTATTTCGGTTTTCATTATGGTCAGGTAGGGCAGGCTTTAATGAAAGAATGGAAATTGCCGGAAAATTTTCAGGAAATAACAGGTCATCATCCGGACCTGATTTCTGCGCAGCAGTATGTCATTGAAACAGCAATTATACATTTGGCGCATCTTTATGCTTATGGTGTTGAGCTAGGGCAAGAATCAGAGCAGACGGCGTTACAAGTTGAGCCCTCTGCTTGGGATATTCTTGGAACTTCGGCTGATAAAATTCAGAAAATTGAAACGGAAGCCAAACAACTAAGCCAGGAAATGGAGCGTATGATTCTTGGTTAATCAGAGTAACGAAAATGAAAAAAGCCCATGAAATTGTAGATCAATTCACCCGGAATAACCGGATGCCCGGTGTTTATCATCGTATTCGGGCGCTTGTTGCATCTCCGGATACCTCTTTATCAGCCTACATTGAAACGATAGTCGCTGAGCCAGAGTTGGCGGCATTGGTGGTTAATGTGGCAAAAAGTTCCTTGTTCAACGAGTCACGTAAAATTGATACGTTGGAGCAGGCTGTGAGCCATATTGGTGTTATGCAACTCAAGGATATTTTACTTTGCAGTTTCAGCATTAAAGCTTTTGCGTCAATTCCTGACAGTATTGTTAATTTACCAGTCTATTGGAAAAACAGTGTTTTAAGCGGCATTATTGCTTATTTTTTAGCGAGAAGATGCGCTGCTCCAACCAGTAGTCAGTATTTTACGTTGGGGATGCTGCATGACATTGGTCATTTGGTCATGTATTCGATTATTCCGGACCAGACTCTGGAAATCTTCGCAAAAATAAAAAACAGCAAAAAATCGGTAAATTTAATTGAAATTGAACAATTAGGGTTCGATTATGCCCAGGTTGGCAGAGATGTGATGGCGCAGTGGTCTTTTCCTGAGAGTTATCAGCAAGTGACTCTTAATCATCCAAATCCTAGAAATGCGGCTCAATTCTATTTCGAGACGGCTATCATTCATATTGCCCGCTCTATTTGTTTGCAAGGTGAAGACGCAAAACCGACCCGGGATAATCGCATTCAGCCGATCGCCTGGAGTCTGACCAATTTAACACCCATTGACATTGACGGGGTTCGTGAACAAGCGCTGCAATATATCGATGAAATGCTTTCAAGTTTACATATCCCATCAGCGAGTCCAAATAAAGTCAGCCAGATCAAATGACGTCTTTTGCGGGAGATTGGCTAAATATTCAATGCCAAGCTATCTCAAATCTACGTTGTGCACTGTTACTGCTGGTCACTAACGAAAATGAACCGCAGCTAGCCGCACAATGGCCAGAACAGGACAATCAGCCATTTGAGTTGATTGCGATTGCCAAGCAAGCAATTTCCAGGCGGCAAACAATCGTAAATACAGTTGAAACTGGATCCTCTGGATCGCAACTGGAAATAGATTATCTTGCTTATCCCATTTTTATAAAACAGAAAATAGTTGCTGTTATTGCTGTCAAAACATCGACCAAAACAGCCGAAGAAAGGGAAAAATTATGTGAGGCATTACAACTTGGCGCGCATTGGTTGGCGTTGCCTGAAAATTATCAATCAGATGATGACGAGTTTTATGCCACGATTGTCAAATTAACGGCAACCTGCTTTGAGCAACCATATTACCAGCAATGCCTGATTGCGTTAGTAACAGAGCTTAACAGTTATTTTTCTTGCGAAAGGATTGCTTTTGGTGAATATGCAAACAAGCATATCAATGTAAAAGCGTTATCTAATAGTGCGCAGTTTGATGATAAAACCCAGCTGATCCAATTGATTTCAGATGCCATGTATGAGGCAGTTGATCAGGACAAAATGATTGCCTATCCAAACGAACAAGAAACTACAATTGATTTTGCTCACCGGGAACTGCTTCGAGCATTTGGCTCGGGGTCGGTTTGCACGTTTCCCCTAGCTTGCGAAGGAGAAATCATAGGTGCGTTGACTTTGGATTTTACAGAAAAATCGATTGATTCTAAAACCAGGCGGTTACTGGAAATGACTCTGGCGTTGATTAGTCCTTTTCTGAAGCTGAAAAAAAGTGAAGAAAGATGGTTGGGGAAAAAGATCTGGGACAGCATTATCCGGATTCCGGCGAAAACATTAAATTATAAACATCTGGCGTTAAAATTTGCGGGCTTGAGTTTTGCGTTGCTAGTGATTTTTTCGGCAGTGATTGACGGAGATTTTCGGATAGCCGCCGATGCAATTCTGGAGGGCAAAATTCAGCGAACTATTGCGGCTCCTATGGATGGCTTTATTGAATCGGCTGATGTCAGAGCAGGGGATACAGTGGTAAAAGGGCAGCTTATGTCGACGATGGAAGATGCCGATTTAAAGTTGGAAAAGATCAGGTTATCCAGTTTACAGCAGAAATTAAAACGGGAATACAGAGAAGCGCTGGCAGATCATAATTTGGTAAAAATTCGTATTATTGCTGCCCAAATCGAACAAAATCAGGCTCAGGCTCAGGCTCAACTGGTTGCAGAAAAATTAAATCGAACACACATCAAAGCACCTTTTAACGGGATAGTTATCGAAGGTGATCTGAGCCAATCAATGGGTTCTCCGGTAGAGCGGGGCGATATATTTTTTAAGATCGCACCACTCGAAGGTTATCGAATTATCCTGAAAGTGAATGAAAAAGACATTTCTCATGTCAACCCGGGCCAACAAGGCATTCTGATTCTATCGAGTTTTCCTGGCGAATCACTTGATCTGAAAGTGGAAAAAATAACGGCAATTGCAAGTGCCGATGACGGTGAAAATATTTTTCGGGTTGAGGCTTCAGTGACTGACCCGCCGGAGAAATTAAGGCCAGGTATGGAAGGAATTGGCAAGATAGACGCAGGTTCAAAAAAATTGCTTTGGATATGGACGCATGATCTCGTTGACTGGGTCAGATTATGGCTTTGGACTTGGCTGCCGTAACTTGTAACGAGAAAAATAATGAGCGAAGCATTGTTTAGTCCTCATTGGTATCGTGTTGCCAATGTTAAACCGGTTCTCAAAAATCATGTGCAAATTCATCGCCATGAATATCGGGGATTGATTTGGTATATATTTGCCGACAAGGTAACAGGGAAAAATCATCGGTTCAGCGCCAAAGCTTATCAGATTGTGGGTCTGATGGATGGCAAGCGCAATATTGATCAGATATGGAATCAGGTAGCTGATTATTTAGG
>JALSJK010000177.1 GCA_026989395.1 Methylomonas sp. | reverse complement strand
GGCACGAATCGTCCAACTTGGTGATTCCAAACAAAGCATCACTGCAGAAGATTTACCTTTTATTATTGCCGATGTTCTGGAAAGTGAAGATTATCAGCATATAAAACTACTCAACTGCTCAATCACTAGCGGTCTTGAGCTTGAATCGACCGTGAGTATAAAAGTTCAAATCAACGGCGATATTCGGCTTGCTTCAGGCTGTGGAAATGGCGGATTTGATGCATTCATTGATGCTGTTAACAAAATTTTGCATGAATATAGTTATTCTCTTCCTGCACTTGTTGATTACGAAGTTAGAATCCCCAAAGGCGGGCATACCAACGCTTTAACTGAATGTGTGATAACCTGGGATTGTGGCAACAAAATGCGTAAAACCCGTGGCGTACATTCCAACCAAGTGTTTGCTTCTGTTGCTGCTGCATTAAAAATTATTAATATCCAGCTGCATGAACTAAAAAGAAAAAACCTCTCATCTTTTTGAACATGAAAATCATTAAATTTTGGAGTAGTTCTATTTTGACATTTTTCCTCTTAGGTTGCGGACAACAAGGACCGCTTTACTTGCCTGGAGAAAAACCACCAATCTATGTTCCGCCTGAAGAACGAATCTACGTGCCACCTGCTAAAAATAAACAAACGCAGACAAAAGAACAAGAACAAGAACAAGAACAAGAACAAGAACAAGAATAATGGACTATTTTAATTATCAAAATCAACAACTTTTTGCCGAAGATGTCGCAGTAACAGATATCGTCAAACAATATGGCACGCCATGCTATATCTACTCCCGGGCAACCTTGGAAAGGCATTGGCGAGCATTTGATAATGCTTTTAACAATCACCCGCATTTAATTTGTTACGCAGTCAAAGCCAATTCCAACATTGCAGTTTTAAATATTTTGGCTCGTTTAGGCTCTGGTTTTGATATCGTTTCCGCTGGCGAACTGGAACGTGTGTTGGCTGCTGGGGGCGATCCCAATAAAATTGTATTTTCAGGCGTTGGAAAACGGGAAGATGAAATACATACTGCATTAAAAACCGGAATTCGCTGTTTTAATATCGAAGTCAAAGAAGAGCTGGACCGAATTAATGCCATTGCAGGACAACTGGGAAAAGTGGCGCGGGTTTCTTTTCGTGTTAACCCGGATGTTGATGCCCAAACCCATCCTTATATTTCGACAGGACTGAAAGAAAATAAATTCGGCATTGATATCAAAACCGCTTTGACAGAATATCAACGCGCCTCAAAAATGGCCAATATTGAGATAATTGGCATTGACTGCCATATTGGCTCTCAATTGACGGATACCCGGCCTTTCCTCGATGCCTTGGAACGTATTCTGAAAATGGTTGAGCAATTAAAAAACAATGACATACACTTACACCATCTTGATCTTGGCGGTGGTTTGGGCATACGTTATCAGAATGAACAGCCGGTTGAACCTGAAGAATATGCAAAGCAACTTTTACAACGCCTGGGAAATACCAATTTAGAAATATTGCTTGAACCCGGCCGTGCAATAGCGGGAAATTCCGGAATTTTAGTGACTAAAGTAGAATATCTTAAACCTACTGCTGATAAAAACTTCGCCATTGTTGACGCTGCAATGAATGATTTAATTCGCCCTGCCCTTTACAGTGCCTGGCAAGACATTATCCCTGTCAATTCAGATAGCAAAGCGCAGGAAAAAACCTGGGATATTGTTGGCCCTGTTTGTGAAACCGGGGATTTTTTGGGAAAACAACGAAAACTTAGATTGAAACCTAATGATTTACTGGCTGTTCGTTCTTCAGGTGCTTACGGCTTTACCATGAGTTCCAATTATAACTCCAGACCAAAACCAGCTGAAATTATGGTCGATGGCAAACAAATCCATTTAATTCGAAAGCGTGAATCTTTACAAGATCTCATTACAGGAGAAAAAACTTTGCCATGAAAATCCAGTTCACCAAAATGCATGGTTTGGGTAACGACTTTATGGTGATTGATGCGATTAACCAAAATATTACGCTCACTGCAGAACAGATTCGGTTTATAGCTAACCGGCATTTTGGCATTGGTTTTGATCAATTACTATTGGTAGAAAAAACAAACAACGATAATGCGGATTTTCGCTATGGCATTTTTAATGCTGACGGCAGCCAAGTTGCTCAATGTGGCAATGGCGCTCGATGTTTTGCCCGGTTTGTTCGTGATAAAGGCTTGACTGACAAAAATGAAATTCACGTTGATACTGATTCCGGCCAATTAATCCTTCGCTTTACCAATGATGATTTAATCACTGTGAATATGGGAATTCCTAAACATAAGCCAAAGGAAATTCCCTTATTGGCCGAACAAGAAAGTAAATTTTACAGTGCCGAGGTCAATGGTATCGAAAAAGCTTTTGGTGCGGTATCATTAGGGAACCCACATGCAGTCCTGGAAGTTATTGATATCAATACAGCTCCCGTACTGGAATTAGGTTCGGAACTAGAAAATCACCCAATTTTTCCAGAACGGGCTAATATTGGCTTTATGCAGATTCTGGATAAACAGCATATCAAGTTACGTGTTTTTGAGCGTGGCGCAGGAGAAACGCTAGCTTGCGGCAGCGGTGCTTGTGCCGCAGTTGTTATCGGTATCGAACAGAATTTACTCGATAATCAGGTCACGGTTGAACTTCCTGGCGGCCAGTTGGATATTAACTGGGAAGGCCGAAATCATCCGGTGTTTATGTCCGGCCCAGCCGTTTCAGTATTTGATGGAACCATTGAAATATGAATGAAAAGCTAAAAACCGATTTAACAGATGAGCAGGTCGAACAATATCTGCGACAACATCCTGATTTTTTTCATCATCATCTCGAACTTCTTGAGCAAATCAGCATTCCCCACCCAAGCGGCTCTGCTGTCTCTTTAATTTCCAAACAACTGGAAATATTCCGTAATCGACATCACGAACAAGAAAAACAACTGACCGCACTGATTGAAATTGCCAGGGATAATGATACTTCATTCAATCGCCTGCATGAATTGACATTGTCCATGTTGGATGCAGATTCTTTGGAAACTGTGATGGCTAATCTTGACCAAGTCATCAAAGATGGTTTTTTAACGGATTTTGTCAGTTTGAAAATTTTCAAAGATAACCCGGAATCACCGATCGCTAACCTTTTCATCTCCCCCGAAAATCCCGCTATTAAACATTTCGAAACTCTGCTCGAAAAAAATCTACCGACTTGTGGGCATCCAACACTCGAACAGGCTAAATTTTTATTTGATGAGAATGCGCTAGATGTTAAATCCTGCGCTTTCATTCCTCTGGTATTCCCCGATTTTAAAGGTATTTTTGCCATTGCCAGTCGTCAAAAAGACCGTTTTCATTACAGTATGGGTAATTTATTTTTAACTCAGATGGGAGAGATTGTTGGCACACGACTAGTCTCGCTTTTTCGGCATTGATTTAATGAATCCAGAATCGACCAGTCTTTTAGAGGATTATTTTTCTCAGCTAAAATACGAGAAAAGAGTTTCCATCCATACGTTAAATAACTACCGGCGGGACATCAAACAGCTGGTAAATTTTTGTTCAAAAAATAATATCGAGCGCTGGCAAGATATTCAACAAAACCATATTCGTCAGCATATCGCAATTCGACATAAACAAGGTTTGGCCGCAAGTAGCCTGCAACGTGAGCTATCTGGCATTCGTAGTTTTTTTAAATTTCTGGAACAACAAAAAATTATTGTCAACAACCCCGTCCGGCACATTCAAACACCGAAAAAACAAAAAAAATTACCTAAAACTCTCGATGTCGATCAGATATCTGGATTTCTGGAAGCAGGAACTGATTCAGTTCTGGAAATTCGTGATGTGGCAATGTTTGAATTATTTTACTCGTCAGGTCTTCGTCTGAGTGAACTGACTTCATTAAATATTGAATCCCTGGATTTTAATGATAAAACACTAACCGTTACCCATGGAAAAGGCGGTAAAAGCCGTATTTTGCCAATTGGAAGCAAAGCATTACAGGCATTAACAAACTGGCTGTCACATCGAAAAATATTATCCCAGGAACAACAACCCGCTTTATTTGTCAGTAATAAAGGCAATCGTTTGACAGCCAGATCCGTCCAGTTGCGATTACAACAATGGTGCAAAAAAAAAGGCTTGGACCAACATATTCATCCACATATGTTGAGACATTCCTTCGCCAGCCATTTATTGGAATCCAGTCAGGATTTAAGAAGCATCCAGGAATTATTAGGCCACAGTAACATCAGTACCACGCAAATTTATACTCATCTGGATTTCCAGCACTTAACAGAAATTTATGATAAAGCACATCCAAGAGCAAAAAAAAACTGATAGAATGATAATAATGAGTTGTCTATGTGATTTATCAATCTCTAGGAAGAAATTTTCTAGTAATCACAATCATGCACATCTACAGTAAATCAGGAAAATCAACATGGCAGAAAAACAATCTTCAGAGAACTCTGAAGCGAAAAATTGGACAATCGGTTTTGGTGTCTTTATTGGAATAATCGTTATCGCTATCCTGGCACTAGGCGCTTACTGGAGTATTGAACCAGATGAATTTGATGTCCAGAAGGAAGCATTAAAACGGGCTAAATTACCTAGTCTGGATAAAGTTCCTGACGGTTATGTCTATGCCAATACCCTGGCTCATATTGCTGAAGTATTACTTTATAAGCCTGGTGGTTACATCACCAATGATGTGGCACCACCCGGCATCCTGCTTGACGATATTACCAGTTTTGAATTTGGCGCATTGGTTATGCTGCGTGATGGTACATCGGCACTTAGAAACCATCTCGCCCGGGCGCAATCCCAATCTGCTGAAGATCCTGATCTGGCAAGAGCAGAACCGTATTTCTATTATGAACATAACTCCTGGGCCTTACCTTCCACAGAAGCCGAATATAAAAAGGGAATTGCTGCCTTGCATTCTTATATGAGAAGGCTTCTTGATCATAATAATAAAAGACCCGGACACTTTTATTCCAGAGCTGATAATTTGTGGCAATATGTTGAAATTGTTATCAAAAGATTAGGCGGTCTTTCAACCCGACTTAATGCCAATACCTCCCGCTATAATTCGATGATGAAAATCAATAAACTGGATCAAATTGAAAGTACCGTCAAACAATCTGCTGTTGGCAGAACGGCATGGATTGATATTGATAATGTTTTTTGGGAAGCTCGAGGAGCCGCCTGGGCGTTACTGCATATTCTCAAGGCTGTGAAATATGATTTCCGGGATATTTTGCTGGATAAGCGCGCCATGGATACTGTAGATATCATGATTAAGGAAATGGAAAACGCCTTAGAACCCGTTCTAAGTCCTGTAATCCTGAATGGAGATGGTTTTGGTATCTTTGCCAATTATTCATTAGCGATGGCCAATTATATTTCAAGAGCAAATGCCGCTGCTCTGGATTTACGTGACGTTATGAACCGCGGATAAACGACGTTTCTGCTCAACATGGTTGAGGGAAGTAAAAGTTCAATCACTGATAAATTAATAAATAATCAGGTCAGCAATAGAAAAATCATCCATATTGATATGGATGCTTTTTTTGCTTCAGTTGAACAGCGTGATTTTTCTGAACTTCAAGGCAAACCAGTCATCGTTGGCGGCCCACCTCATTCAAGAGGCGTGGTGGCTGCATGCAGCTACGAAGCAAGAAAATTTGGTATTCATTCCGCAATGCCTTCCTCTCATGCCTACCGGCTTTGCCCAGATGCAATTTTCGTTACCCCTCGTTTTGAGGCCTATCGAGAGGCCTCTGCCATTATCAGGGAAATTTTTTACTCATATACCACCCTCGTTGAGCCACCTTCTCTTGACGAAGCCTATCTCGATGTTAGCCACTGCTCTAAACACAATGGTTCCGCAACACTGATTGCCAAAGCTATCAAAACAAAGATTCAACAACACACCGGGCTAACCGCTTCGGCAGGCATATCCTATAACAAATTCTTAGCCAAAATTGCTTCGGATATTAATAAACCCAATGGGTTTTATCTTATCACTCCAGAACAAGGAAAAACATTTATCGAAAACTTGCCGATCAGAAAGTTTCATGGCATTGGCAAAGCCACAGAAACTAAAATGGCGAAACTCGGCATACATAATGGCAAAGACCTCAAAAAAGTCAGCCTGCAATGCTTAAAGGAAAACTTTGGCAAAGCCGGCCTCTATTATTATCATATTGCCCAAGGTATTGACCCTAGACCAGTCAAAACCAATCGCCCTAAAAAATCCATAGGCATTGAAACTACGTTTCAACAAGACCTATCTGGAAGCGCAGTTATTCTTAAGCAGCTCCAGATACTATTAAAAAACGCTCTGGAAAAAACCGCCGCAAAAAGACTATCGCCGAGAACTTTAACAATAAAAATAAAATATCAAAATTTTCAACAAATCACCCGCAGCCGGACTTTAACATCCCCTATTCAACATGGTAAAGCAGCAAATTATTTGCTTAAGGAACTGATTACCACTACAGATGTTAACCATCGAAAAGTCAGGTTATTAGGAGTTACACTTTCTTCGTTAGAAAAACACAGCAATTATCATCAGCTGGATTTATTCGATTCCATATCTTGAGAAGAAAGCAACGTTTTTAAATATTGATAAATCATTCGGGAGGATTTTGATGGTTTGTCTGCCACTGCTTCCTTATTAGCATTTCGTATTAACTGCCGTAGCTGTTGTCGATCAGTATTCGGGTATTCTTGTAATAAATCGGACAAAGCTTGATCTCCTTCAGCTAAAAGCCGATCCCGCCAACGTTCCAGAAGGTGATGTTCTTTAACCGCCAATGCACTTTGTTTTTTCATTTTGGCCAAATCTGTTTTGATGGGTTCAACATCAATCTTTCTTAGCAATCCAGTAAGAAACTTGAGATGCCTTTTCCTGGCACCACGCTGGGTGATTTTTGCCCCCGCCTTTGCCGCTTCAAAAACATCCGACGGTAGTTTTAATGTTTCCATTTGTATGGTTGACAAAGCCACTATCTCTTCAGCAAACGCATGTAATACAGCGATGTCTCGCTTAATCTGGGATTTGTTTGGGCGTTCTGCATAATACTCAATATCTTCTTCCAATGGTTCATCCATCTTAAACCACCATCATCAAAAAAATTACAAAAAGCACTACTAAGCCAAGTGGTAACAACAAGCCCATCCAATCAGATTCAGTATTCTGACTTTGCTGCCAAGTAGCTTTTATTCCAGGTCTGAACCACAAAATGACCAATAACACCATAGCTCCTAGTAAAATGCTCTCCCAGGTAGAAAAAGATTCCATTATTATTCCTCGTTGTAAATGCTGGCCTGTTTAACAATTTGCCAGGCGATTAGTTTTTGCTGAAAATTCATACTTGCATACGGTAAATGTCAAAGTAGTTGTCGCATAAAAGAATAAATTATTAGAT
The DNA here is from genome assembly GCA_026989395.1 of Methylomonas sp. Classification (GTDB taxonomy): domain Bacteria; phylum Pseudomonadota; class Gammaproteobacteria; order Methylococcales; family Methylomonadaceae; genus JALSJK01. The sequence goes on along the minus strand of JALSJK010000177.1, from coordinate 80 downwards.
AGCCTATGCTGCTTTATTTCCCTTTTTATCGTCCTGATTGTCAGGGTTAAGAGCCACGATTTCTTGCCATTTCCATGGCC
>JALSJK010000176.1 GCA_026989395.1 Methylomonas sp. | reverse complement strand
TTGCTTTGACACGATCCGCTTGTCGCTTTTCTGTCAATTCACGATGCAACACTTCAAGGTGTTTAATCTCTTCGTCTGATAGGCGGTAATCATTCATGTCGCTATTATATTCGCAATCAATACAATGCGCTAGCTAGTTAATGTGTATTCTTGATCGCGAATAGTATATCTTAGTCACCCCCCTTAATACCTTCCAGAACTCGCAAAACAAAATCAATTGGTTTTTCGATTGCCCGATTACTACTAAAAACAAAAATTGCAAGTAAACCAGTAACAAGAATTAACAAACCAGAGGAAAATAAATTTAATCCATATTCAAGGTTTTTTCTCTCTGACAAAACAATGGATCCACCAATAATGATCGCTATCCATCCTAGTGCTACAAGGGCATCTGCACGTGTTCTGCAATGTAATGCCTGGCAACCATTTGCTAAAATAAGATGAAATATACCGACATAAATGGATAATTTCATCATGGCCTCGGTGTCCTATATATCAAAAACCTTTAGTGAAGATAATAATGAATCAGGTTTTGGTGAAACCCCGAAATAACTACCAATAAGAATACCCCACACAATAGCAGTTATCGTCAAAGCTAAAAACAGATTCCGCGTATTTCGATATTGTTCTGTCTTTCCTAATGACCCCCATAATAAGAGTAAACCCATACCAAGTAGGGAGGCGTATCCGGCATCACCTAAAATCATTGCAAAAAAAACACTGAAGGAAAAAAATAAAACTACTGAAGGATCACAACTTCGGTATCCTGGTGTTTGATAAAAATGCACCAAGGTTTCTGCTCCCCGTAATAGTCTCGGATTACGTAATAATGTTGGAGGCATTTCATTTTCACCTGGATCTTCTGCCATAAAAGCCAGATGTTGGCGCTCTACAAATTTCGTGATTAGTTCTATATTATTGGCAGGCACCCAACCTTGCACAAAAAATACGCCCTTGCTGTCCTGAGTTTGACGCTTAGCCTGCATCAAAACCACCTTATTGTCTATATCAACAAGGTTTTTGTTGATCAAATAAATCCAGCGGGTTAATGATTCACGTTCTGCCCTTAAATCCTCAATTTTAATTACGAGCTCATCTAACTGCTGCCGCAAAGAAAAAAGAGGAAGTGACCCTAAATGTATTCTTGGAACCGGCATCTCGTTAGCAGATGGCTCAGTCTTTGAAATCACTATAATGTATGCAAATCGGTGATCACGACCAACAATTTGCCATGTTTGTACTGTTTTTGTAATTTTTGTTATTTTTCCTACAGGTACTTTATAAAACCAAAATCTTAGACCCCCAATTTCATCCAGCTTTGGAAATTGAAAGTTCCCCCAGGGTTCCAAGTTTTCAATGCGTTGAATGATAAATGTATATTGCTCTTCAGCGTCTATCGAACAACGTTGATTAAGCAACACCTGATCAATGCATTGATGAATACCGAAGTCATTATCTTCAAATACCTGGTGTCTCTTCGACGAACAATTTTGCAAATATTTAAGTGCCCTATAAGTATCTGTATAGTTATCAGAATCAAAAATTTCCTGTCCATCCAATTGATGATGTCTTTCTACAAGATGCATAACTCCCAAAGATTGCAATTTTTCTAATGTGCATTCTTTTTCACGGGATGACCCAACAAGGGTAATTTTTTGTAAACTAACGATACTCACAACATAAACTTTTTCAATTTTAAAGTTTTTTGGTTAGGTCAAGATGCGACTTTATTTAATCCCCCGCTTGATGGTTACTTTAAAAATAACGGTGCATGAGCAATTACAACATTTGTCATATTGCCTAGAAAAATAATTATTTAAGCTTCAATTTGTTATTGATCCTTTTTAATTGGTAAATATTTCTGTTTATCACTGTCAAACTGATCAAGACAAAGTTTTGAACAAAATCGATAAAGTCTTCCCTTATAAATCATCCCATAACCAACGTGTGGCTTTACTTTTACCCCACAAACTGGATCAACGTGCTCAGTACTATACCAACCTCTATATCCCAATAAAGATATAGCGCCTGGAAACAAGCAAATTAATAAATAAAGTAAAACTGAAACAAAAATAAACGCAAACAAATAAATCATGACATTCTCCAACCAACGTAATCCAGTTATTATGAGTCAAAAAACACTGCCCACTAATCTTCTTCCATTTCCGTATCTACACTAATCGTTTATTCTTCACTAAGAATCTATATCTTTTTGATCGTCGTCTTCACAGCATTCACTCCAAGGCCATAAACGCCCCATAGCAACAAACGTAAATGAAGCAGACCAAGCGATTAATAAAAGACCATTAAGTGCTTCTACTCCAACTAAAAATCTAATATGCCCTGTAGGATAAACATCACCAAAACCCAATGATGTGTAAACAACACTTGAAAAATATAAATATTCCATAAGGCTTTTAGTTTCGACGCCTTCTAATGCTCCAAATTCAAGAATTTCAATTGAACAACCAATAACAATCGCGTAAAAAATAATTTCAATAACATGGGTTAGAAACAAAATAAAAACAATTAGTAATACTCGGGTCTGGTCATCAAGGTGAAGCCTGGGAATGTTTCTGGAAAGCCACAATAATATCTGGTAATGAGAAAGAAACGTCAGGCTAACCAGAAACAATGCTAAAAAAAATGTCAACAACATCGTACGACCTTGATAGATTTCATTAACGAAATATTAAAGCGGCATTCTGCGTAGCCTCAATGCATTCAAAATAACTGATACAGAACTGAAACTCATTGCTGCAGCTGCAATCATCGGCGAAAGTAATAACCCAAAAAATGGATACAATACGCCAGCAGCAACAGGTACACCCAAGGTATTGTAAATAAAAGCAAAGAACAAATTCTGACGTATATTACGCATGGTCGCGTGACTTAACCGGCGGGCTTTAGCAATACCTAACAAATTTCCTTTGACTAGCGTAATACCCGCACTTTCCATGGCGACATCCGTACCTGTTCCCATTGCAATTCCTACATTGGCTTGAGCCAAAGCGGGCGCATCATTAATACCATCACCAGCCATTGCCACAATATGCCCATCAGCCTGAAATTGTTTAACAACATCAGTCTTCTGTTCTGGAAGAACCTCAGCCTGGACTTCATCAATCCCCAGTTTTCGTGCAACAGCTTCCGCAGTGGTACGACTGTCACCAGTCAACATAACGACTTTGATACCTTCGTTATGTAATGTCTGTAATGCTTCTAGCGTAGAAGTCTTGATAGGATCTGCAACACCGATTAATCCAGCCGCCTTGCCATCAATACATACAAACATAACTGTTTCACCTTCACTCCGCATTGCTTCAGCTTGTGCAATTAGGGCTTCTATATCAACTCCTAATTCTTGCATCAGTTTACGATTACCCAACCCTACTTTATGGCCTTTTACCTCTCCTGCAACTCCTCTTCCAGTTAACGAGTCGAAATTATCAACCTGCACCAAAATCAAACCTCTATTTTCAGCACCTTTGACAATAGCCTCAGCAAGCGGATGTTCGCTAGCTCGTTCCAAGCTTGCAGCCAACTGCAAAACATCTTGCTCGGTAAAATAGTTAACTGGTACAACCGTTGATAAACTAGGTTTTCCTTCCGTTAATGTACCAGTTTTGTCGACAACCAATGTATCGACCTTTTCCATGACCTCGAGAACTTCCGCATTTTTGATTAATACACCTTCTGTAGCACCACGACCTGTTCCAACCATTATCGACATAGGTGTTGCTAAACCAAGAGCACACGGACAGGCGATAATCAATACAGCCACCGCATTAATCACCGCATGAGCCAAACGAGGTTCAGGCCCCCATAACCACCAGATAATCATGGTAAGCACTGCAGTTATTACCACAGCAGGTACAAAATATCCTGCGACAACATCTACCAGTTTTTGTATTGGTGCGCGGCTACGTTGCGCCTCACTCACCATATGTACAATTTGTGCCAATAATGTATCACTGCCGACTTTTTCCGCCCGCATTAATAACGAACCGGTACCATTGACTGTGGCACCTATTAATACATCACCTGCAGTTTTCTCTACAGGTATGGGTTCACCAGTTACCATAGACTCATCAACAGAACTGTTTCCTTCCAATACCGTACCATCTACAGGAATTTTTTCACCTGGGCGTACCCGCAAAACATCTCCAGGTTTAACTTGCTCAAGTGGCACATCAATTTCTTCACCATTATCATTTACCAGTCGTGCTGATTTTGGCGCCAACCCTAACAATAATTTAATTGCAGCACTGGTTTGACTTCGAGCACGTAGTTCCAAAACTTGGCCCAATAATACCAATGCTGTAATAACTGCCGCAGCTTCAAAATATACTGCTACTGCACCACTTTCATCACGCATTGTCTCAGGAAATATATCTGGTAGAAATGTTGCTACTACACTATAAATCCATGCTACGCCAACACCCAGGGAAATTAACGTAAACATATTGAGATTGTGGTTTACTATGGAAGCCCAACCTTTTTGAAAAAAAGGCCATCCACACCACCAAACAACTGGTGTTGCCAAAGCAAATTGAAACCACTGTATTTGTTGAGTTGATATAGATGAAGGTACTAGGGTCGGAGCCAAATCATGAACCATTGCTATAACAAACACCGGCACTGCAAGTACTACACTTACCCAAAATCGTTTAGTCATATCATCAAGTTCTGCAGAACCTTCTTCAGCTTCAACTTCACGCGCTTCTAATGTCATACCACAGATCGGACAATCTCCTGGTTCATTTCGTACAATTTCAGGATGCATTGGACACACATATTGTCTTTGGGGTGAAACTGAAAGTTCGTTTATAATTTCAAGAGTCATACCGCACTTTGGACAATTTCCAGGTTTATCCTGCTGAATTTCCGGATGCATCGGACAACTAAAAATTGGTTGTTTTGGGGCTTTTATATTATGATTTTTCTTTACAGGATGGTGCTGTTGATGAGTCTCTGAATGTGAACAATGTTTTTGTTTTTCCTGGAAATGGACACTAAGGTTGTAAATCGGCACCCAGATTAACGCGAAATACCAACCATACCCATAACTTTCTATCAGCCCCAGAAAAAAACTGCCCCAACTTAACCATTTAAAACCAGGTAATAATGCCTGCCAACTTTGATACATTGCGGCATCAGGAAAGAGCAGATCAAAAATTATGCATAAGATATAGGTCATAGCAAGAAATAGACTGCTTGCATGCCCTACTGCTGTCAGAGAAATTGTTTGTTTCATGTGATATCTCCATCCAAATTGAGGTATTTTCCCGGAGAATCGTCAAATTTAATCAGGCAGCTTCGAGAACAAAAACGGTATTCATTGCCATGATACATTTTACTGAACCCTTTGTCCTGAGCGACCTCCATGCCACAAACAGGGTCGATAGCAGTTTTTGAAACGCCACGGTTTCGATGAGAGCCATGAATCATATGCGCGCCACATACAAACCGCATGATTAAATAAAAGAATACTGCATAAAGTAAAAATGAAATTAATTCTTCCATCAGTTCATCCCCCTTTTTTATTGTTATTGAAAAGTATTGTTTACTATCAATGTAATTTTATGTTTCTATTCTTATCCTCCCGCATCATTCATGAATGTGGATCATTTTCTACTTGTGAATCGATTGATTCAATTAATTTGCAGATACTATTGCCATCAGGCGTACCATCCGGCATCTTCTGCCACTTTGTTAAAGCTTCTTCCATATGATGCTGAAGTGCGACGAGTTGATTCAACTGTTTCTTGTTAGACAAAATACGTTGTTGAATAAGATCTCTAACCATTGGGCAAGGGGAAGATCCTTTCCGACTTTCGTCAAATATGTGTTTAATATCCTTTAGTGTATACCCGAGATATTTCGCTCTTTTGATAAACTCCAAATATTTCACATCCTGTTCGGTAAAATATTGATAACCATTATTTGAATCACGTTGTGGCCGAAGCAAACCAATTTTTGCATAATATCTAACAGTATCTTTACTGACATTACATTTTGAGGCCAACTCACTGACTTGGTAGGGCATTGGTATATCCGTGAGATTTATTCAATGAAGGATTCATAATCAGCGCATCCATTCTGCAATAAGTTTTTTACATTCACTACGCCATTTGCAGTCTAGATTTTGGCAAGATTTATTTTCTTCAGATTGAAAACAAGGACGATGTTGGGTCGCTTTTTGAATTGCCCTTACCAATTCATTTATTTGGAAAATGTTTTCTGGTTTTTCAACACCAATCGATTTTGCCAACTGCCGCAAATTTGCTTTGGTAATTCCTCCATCTTCATTACACACTGATAAAAAGGTTGTGACCAACATTTCCGAATAATGCCGCTCTGCTTCCAACCAGTCGTCCAATTCATGACCGGGTACAAAAGATCTGGTTTCGGCTTTAAAGTAGGCTGCTTCTGAAATCCATTGATGTCTGGCTATTTTTTTTTCAATACAAGCCTTGTCATCACCCAAAAAACTATCTTTAAAAATCTTTTGTTTGACTGAAGAACCCACATGACTTGAGGCCGATAGTACGTGCGTTTCTGGGTTGAAATACATAGCTTCCTCCTACTAAACGTATATACGTATTTTTAATTGTACTTCTAATACCAATCCTAATAAGTAACACTTAAGATTATCCGCACCCTGGCCTTCTCTAGCAGAAGATAGGATTGATGGAAAACTCATTTAGATTGATATTACTTGACTAGATTCTAAAACCCTCGAGTAACTCTCAAGTCAAGCTTTTTTTGTCAGTTAAAAAAGGATTGTGTACTATCGGTTCCTTTTATAAGTAATGTTAATGAGATTTGTTTTGTTTTAAATGGTTCCTTACTGTCGCAGGTATCTATAATTCCACATTAAATTCAAATATATAAGATGGGTAAATAGTTTCTTTAACTACCACTATGCCATTGAAACTAATCACCAAACTTATCAAACAGTATATTTTCGGAGTCCACGCCCAGACTATCCAACAACTTTATTACTGCAGAAATCATCATTGGAGGACCACAGAGATAGTATTCACAATCTTCTGGCGAAGGATGATTTTTCAGATAGTTTTCATACAAAATCTCATGAATAAATCCAGTTGGCCCTTGCCAATTGTCTTCTGGCAAAGGCTCTGATAAGCCAATTGTCCACTCGAAATTTTCAAATTCTTCAGCAAGTAAATTGAAATCATCAATGTAAAAAACTTCACCAAGACTTCTGGCACCGTACCAATAAGAAATTTTACGTTTGCTGCGTAAACGCTTTAATTGATCAAAAATATGGGAACGCATTGGTGCCATTCCCGAACCGCCACCAACAAAAATCATTTCATTTTCAGTATCTCGGGCAAAAAATTCTCCATAAGGTCCAGAAATTTTTACTTTGTCCCCAGGCTTTAAACTATAAATGTATGAAGATATACTATCCACGATCAAGAATACCCGGCTTTGCCCTCAATAATCTGAAACTTTTCATTCAACAATGCACGCAAAGGAGCATGATGCTCATCGAGGTTGTCGAAGAAGTTTGTACAAGCCTGTT
>JALSJK010000175.1 GCA_026989395.1 Methylomonas sp. | reverse complement strand
CAATTATACTTTCACTCATGAGGCATTCCTTATATTTAAAATTAGAAATATCTCATAACTTACTTTTAATTAATATATTTTAATGCGTTTGCCCTGACCCAACCCCCTCAGGAATACAAACATTACCAGCCCCCAGCCATCAGAAACAATCCCGCGTTTGATGTATTTGTGAATACTCGAATATTGCCAATCTACCGCTCTTTCAACTTAGCATCAATGTCGGGTTACGCTGTCGCTAACCCGACCTACCGTTAAGCAACATCAAACAGATTCTTGAGGATATAATCCTCTGGCTGTAATGAGCCGGTTTCCTGGTCCCGAAACTCCCGCACAATCCGGTTCAAAACAAAGCGGTTGATAAAGCCTTTGTCGCAAAGTTCGGAAAAATCGTGTTGCGAAATCCCTGTCATGACTTCAAAGAAATGCGGGTTTTTGGTTTGGATGACATCATCGATATTATATTCCCGTTCATAAGTCATATAGATAAAATCAGCCATACAGATAGCCAGACGTTTAATTTGCGTGGCATACCATTTTTTTCTTGACTGCCTTTCCTTGTCCTTTTCTTTTTCGATAAAATCTTCGTTTTCTTCATGGTCTTTATCATAATGTAGAAAACAAATTCCTCCATTTATATCCACGGTAGGGAATACATGACTTGCATTCTGAAAATACTTGAGATTTTTTATCTTTGCGGATGACATCATTCGTTCACGAAAACCATCAAGTCCTTTGCCACAACTAAACCATCTGGCAGGGATGACAAGTACAAATTCAGATATATCCTGATTCTCAACTAATTGCTCGGTAAACAAATCATAAATAGATTTGGCGCTTTTACCAAAACCACCATCCGACTCCTGATAAGGCGGATTACCCACCGCAATAATTTTGTTTTTCCCAGATGTGCTTTTTATATGCTCCAGCATGGGTAAAAACTCCTGTTCAAATTTGTCTCGATTCAGCTTGCCGTCAATTTCCGACACATAATTGCCGTTGCGGATGATGTGGTTAAAATGCTCTTTGTGTGAATTTTCGTTGCCCAGAAAGGTACGCAGGCTCAGGCGGTGATGTCTTTCGTCAGGGGCGAGGGCAAAATAGCGGTTGGAGTGGTACAGCTCTTTTTTAACCTGTTTTTTAAACGCTTCCTCGGTGAATAGTTCTGGAACTAATTCAAACTTGGCTCGGCAACTTGAAAAGGCGCAAGCCAGCAGTATTTCACCGGCTTTACAAAACGGGTCGAAAAATACCACGTCATCATCAAGAAAAACTTCGGCATCCAGTGTGGTCACCAGCTCAATCGCTTTTGTCATCAGCATGATTGGCTGATCGCGGCCTTTAACATTCCCGAGAATATCGACCACATGGGTATGGGTGTTGTAAGCAGGCTGGCTGTTCATGGCTTTATCCTGCACCTTGCGTTTTGGTTTTTATTGCCGATTTTTGGTTGACAAGCTGTTGACTTGCAAGGATGTTAGCGAATTGGAATTCTGTGCTAGTCTGAAACTGGCCTGCCAATAAATCAATCAAAAACCGTTGCGCTCTTTGGAAGGTAAGATCGGTAAGATTATCTTGCCTGCATCGTTGATAATGTTCGGCCCAGCTTAAATTGAAATTCAGCGGATGATGCCCATGTCTAGCAAACCATTGTCTGCCAGAACGGGTTTTTTCGGCATTGGTTTTCGCCGCTTTACTGTCGCTCAAACATGACAGGGTTTCATTTTCCTGAATATGCCAATTAATCGCGCATAATAAATGGGCGAAAAAATATTTATGTTGTTTTACAACGGAATGCTGTTTTGGAATACCGGTTTTTTGTTGCAGGAAAACCATTGTTTCCTGAAATACCCGATTGCGGCATTGATTGACATTTTCAGCATCAATATCTATCGCCCACAAAGTGTTGATCGCATTGGCAATAGCAAACAGTGCCGCTTGTGTCGGATTTTGTGACGGGGCTTTTTTGCATAGCGCTTGCAGCCGTTTTTGGTAAATTGCGATGACAAAATTTCCATGTCCACAATTTGGCTCAAAAAACACATGGTTAATATCGCCCCAGAAATCTTTTCTGCCAGCGCTTAAAAGCGTGAGCATTTCTTCTACGCTGGAAGGCGGCGTAAAAACCTCACCCAGATTTTTTACCCTTTCCAGAGTGCGCTGGTAAATTGCATCGAGTACAACTGTATCCGTCATTTGTTTGTCTGATTTTTTAGAACTGTTGCTCTAAAAGATAGACAAAAAGAGGCGATTTTCTGCCGTGGCGGTCACAATTTATGCCGAATTGTGACCCAAGAGCCGGTTTTAATATTTAATCAGGTAGGTCGGGTTAGCGACAGCGTAACCCGACAAATAAATCATTCACACCCTATTCCATCTGGAATAGAAACATTACCAGCCCCCCAGCTATCAGAAACAATCCCGCGTTTGATGTATTTGTGAATACTCGAATATTGCCAATCCACTGCTCTTTCAACATAGCCATGTTTAACTGGGTTGTAATGAATATAATTCACATGATGCTCAAAATCGACCTCATCTTTGATGCAATGCTCCCAATAACGGTGCTGCCAAACCGCTTGTTGTTGTTTTTTGATTCTTGCCTTATTCGGAGCACTTTTATATTGCTCATCACAATGCTTGGTAAACCACGTTTTTATCAACCGCCAGCGTGTTGAAAAATCAGCATCTCCAGCGGGAAGCGTCCAAATACAATGTATATGATCAGGCAATATCACAATGGCTTCAATAACAAAAACCCGTTTTTTCATTACATGACGAAAAGCCTGTCGTAATAACGCCACATTTTCATCATCAGCAAACAATTTTTTTCTTTTATCGGTAACCAAAGTAAAAAAATAGCTACTGCCTTCTATCTTTAATCGTCGATATTGCATAAGCATCAATGTCGGGTTACGCTGCCGCTAACCCGATCTACTTTGTTTTGCTGCTTTTACAGCTTGTTGAGCGCTGCGTCCAACGTGGCTTTTATTTTCTTTTTTTCGATTTCTGGATCAACTTTTTGAAGATATTCTACTGCCGCCAGGTCATCTCCACGCTTCCTATTTTATCGTGGCTCAAGAGCTTCGATTAAGACCGCTTCCAATGCTGGAATTAATTTTGCCGCCTTGAATGAATCGGGTAATGCACCAATATCTCCTGTCTTAGAAACGGGTAACAAACCGAACCAAGAAAATCTATCCCATCGCGCTGACATGCGATCTATTGTATGCTCATACAACATTCTGCCCAGCGGCCTATCATTTGTTCGACCAACATAAATAACTTCACGGCCATCGTAAAGAAGATAAATCCCTAACTGCTTGTAAAAATCTACGGGTGTAGCGCCAATCTGCTGCATTCCAAGTAGCTTGGGACTTGTATTCCACTCTATAGCTTCTTTTCGCCAAAACATGCCAAATGAAGTAATAATTTCATACTGCTCTTCCAATTCCTCTGACTCGGTTACATCTGGCGTGAGTTTTGGTACTGATTTTGATATACCAGTTGCGTGGGCACACGCATGGTAAATGTGCCTTTTGACACTCGAATATAAGGTGATGAATCACCATCGTGTTTGATGGAAGCAGAAATCTGTGCATTAACCGTTGCTGCTGGGGTGGCACCAAGATTTTTGCGTAAACCTTCTGAAATGATACGTTCTGTAATTTCGTTGTAATGAAGTGGGGTTGTAGATGATCTGAGCACTTGATCTATCGCTTTTCTCCATGTTAATTCACGCATGATTTGGTTTTACTAAATATCGAAATGAGATATTTAAAATCATAGACCAACCATTCTAAATTTCTGCTTTGCAATATGTTTTTAATCAGGTAGGTCGGGTTAGCTGCAGCGTAACCCGACAATAAAATTTCGCACAACCAATGTCGGGTTACGCTGGCGCTAACCCGACCTACATGGCTTTTCGGCTTTCTCGAATTTTTTGATAAAAATTCAATACTTCTGCATCCAGGTTTTCGGGACATGCAGTCAGCACATCAACGCCGGATTGTCTAAGTTTGTTACGGGTTAATGCCCGACCCCGGTAATACTCCAGCGCTGCAAAATTTTGATACGGAGATAGCCAGGTCTGGTCGATTTGCTGAGTTAAATTATTGATATCGGGGTCGTCAATTGACGCAACGACAATATGATGTTTACCGCGTAATAATTGAACGGCTTGCATTAATTGAGTGGCTGCTTCTGCCTGTTCCATTTCTGTCAGATAAACAACCAGACTACGATGTTTAAGGAAGTATTTTAATTCCAGCGCGATCTCTAACGGATTTGATTCTTCGACTTCAGTGTTCAAGCCCGTTAATAGTTGTCGAGTGTTTTGAATTGCAGAAATACCGCCCGACATAGGCATGTGGGCAATAGTTTTATCAGCATAGGCAATACATGCGACCTGGTCTTCATTGCTTATGGCAAATTCAGTCAGGCGAGAGGCGATATTGATATAATGATGGAGACGGCTCATTAAACCACATTGAATTAAGCTGGCTCTTCCACAATCAAGCAAAATTGCAATTTCCAGTCGTTGCTGTTTGCTGAACACCCGAACCACAGTATTTTGTCTTCTGGCGCTAGCCTTCCAGTCAATACTATGCAACGGATCGCCATGTTGATAATCTCTCAAATTGAGCAATTCAAAACCTGAACCTGCCCTGAGGCGGGTATTTCTCCCCCCTGATTTTGTATTTCCAGTGATGGTGAGATTGTGTTTTAACATTGCCGGTTCAATTTGAAATTTTACCGATTTATCAATGTCATGTCGCCACCAGACCAACCCGAATCGGCCTAAAACACGAACATAGGTTTTTCCCAATGCCGCTTCTCCTAAAGCGACCGGAACAACCTTTAATAATTTTTCCCTGGATTCTCCAGCCGGAATTTTCCAGCGCAGTATCTTTGGATCTGCCTGCAATGAATCTGAATAATCAGATTGACTGTCTAGCAGCAACGGATAGCGGCTGTGATTGATGATGGTTTGCTGATAACGAGCAGGTACACCAAGAAACAACCGGGGCGCTATTTCTCTATTTATTGAAAACAGTTTGTCAGTTTGCACCCGTTCCCAAACAATGAACAGTAATAATATGACGGCTGGCCATCGCCACAGACCTTGCAGGGGTTCTCCAACCCAAATACCTGTGATCGCCAGTAAAATTATCAGGCTCACCAAAGCCAAAGCCCGACTGGATAATGACATATCAGGCTATTTCCAGATCACGCGGGACTGCAACCTGGGATTCTATATCCTGGTAGATTTGCAATGATCCGATACCTTCCAGCATAGCTTCCGAAGTCAACAACAAGCGATGCCCCACAACGAAAGGTGCAACGCGTTTAATATCGTCTGGCGTTACATAGTCGCGCTGTTGAATAGCTGCCTCTACTCGAGAGCAACGCATGACTGCCAGCGCACCGCGAGGAGACAAGCCCAGTGCCAACCGGGGATGTTCACGACTGATTTTTGCAATGGTTGCAACATAATGATACAAGGAATCCGCAACATAAACTTTAGCTGCGTCCTGTTGCGATAAGCTTATCAAATTATCAGCTAGTGGCTGTAAGTCTGTTATTTCCTGGGCATGGCCGCCACCAGGACGATCATATTTTTTTAACACCGCCATTTCAGTTTCCAACAACGGATAATTCATCTCCAGCCGCATCAGGAACCGATCTAGCTGTGACTCCAATAAAGGATATACTCCTTCAAAGTCTAACGGATTTTGTGAGGCTATCACAAAAAAACCATCGGGTAATTGATAGGTTTTTCTGTCCAGAGTAATTCTGTTCTCCTCCATCGCTTGTAGCAGCGCTGACTGGGTTTTTGGACCAGTACGGTTGATCTCGTCCATCAAAACCACTTTGTTGAACAGCGGTCCGGGTAATAATTCAAACTGTCTTTTTTCATTGTTATACACATGAATGCCTGTCATATCTGATGGCATCAGGTCTGCCGTTCCCTGTATCCTGCCAAATTCACCACCCAATAATTGCGCCAGTGATTTTGACAACAAGGTTTTTCCAAGCCCCGGCGCTCCTTCCAGTAGTACATGGCCCTGGGCAATCAGTGCGATACTCAAACCATGCAGAATTTCTTCCATCCCGAAAAGAACCTTACCCAGTCGATCATGTAATATTTGTTCCAGTTGTGCTGCATTATTCATAAGAAAATTTGCTTCCTGATTGTAATGATGTTTTGTGATAGTGTTGATAATGATACCGGCTGGTTTTGTTCTGCTTTTTGTAACAATGCCAGTAATGATCGATCGAGTTTTGGATGTTGCTGCAACCAGCGCCATACTTCCTGGTCACTGGAAAAGTGCCAATGCCGGCGAACATCCTTAAACAGCCATCTGGTTAATTCGCGGGCTATGGTTTTTTTATCCAGTCGATTGGCAAAAAACCCAGCCATAGCATTCACATAATCGACCGCTGAGGGTCTGGTTTTTTTTGCACGTACTGGCGCTAATCGTTGGCTATATCCAAACACATAAAATAACCAGAGTAAAAAAATAAATGCTAATGTTTGGTGCAAACGTTCGTCGGCAAAAAACTGGTCAGGGTCATACAAATCCGACAAACCAAAATGATAGTCATCAAAAATGACTGTTCCATTTTCTCCTAAATGTAGCGTAACAATATTGGAGAACAAAACCGCATTGTCAGCCTTGTTTAGCGTTTGATTGTTAAAAAGATCCGGCGCCAGACTTAATATCACCTGCCCTGCATCAGTCTGCAACTGCCATAACATGGTTGTTTCTGACTGATCTTGTAATGACAGCAAACGGAATCCCAACTTGTCCTCATCAGTCCAAACAAACCACCTGGTTTCTAATAGTGCCGAGGTAATCTTGCCTGAAATTGAATCTACTCCAGTCAGTAAGGAATGGCTGGAAAGTGGATAAAATAAAGTTTGCTCAGGTTTTAATGATTCAATGTTGTGTTTCAGATTGTCAATGGTTTGTTTGAAACTATTATTTGCCTCAGATACCTGCTCATCATCTACAGTTTCCGTATCTGAATCTATATGCCAACCAAATCTATCCAGTAATGCGTCTATCTGACAAAAGCAATCATCACGGTTTGCCCAATCTGGAATATAGTAGCCTGCTCCAAGTACCAGCACGGTATTACCATCCGCAACCCAACGCTGTAATGCCTGCCATTCTGAGGTCAGCACTTGTCGGTTAAAGGGACTACTAACAATCAAAACATTACCGGTTTCTGCTAATTCGTGATCTTTGCTCAGGTCTGTAAAACGTTTCCTCAAACTTGAGACTCGAATCTTATTATTCTGCAACCATTGATATAAGCCTTTCAGTCCATCAGAACCTCTGTCTTCAGAGGTTGGCAAGGAAATTTTTTCTCCGGAGGATAATGGTGGCGTTAGCAGAAACATGGCCAACAAAAAAGCAGCCAGAGCAAACAACAGCGTCAGCACTCTATCTTTCATTTCACTGAGCTCAAACAATAAAAATGCATGGAATTAGACAGAGGGTGAATGTAGAATTTTCTCTGCATATTGCCAACTGCGTTTTAATATCTGCTCAGAAGGCTGAACGCCGCCATAAAGAACTGGCTCTACCTCATCCAGCAATAACGTAAATATTTTGTCGCTGGATGACTCATGTTGACACAGTTTTTGTTTAAGCTCCCGGTTAGTCAGTATTTTATTCTCAGGCAAATCCCCTTGTTTAACCAAATGGACAATCACTGTTTTAAGCACGCTCGGCAATTGTTTACGTGGTTCCAATTGTCTGATTTCTTCTATTGATAAAGGTTTTTCAATATTTGCAATCTTGTTGTCGAATACCTGGCCATTGGTTTTTTTTCTGGTCTTTTTTCGGCTAAACATACCGGCAATGGATAACTCCTTAAATACCAAAACGATAGTCAATATAATTATCAAAGTAAAAGCGCCATACATCATTATTCTGGCAGTATATTCTGAAGGCGTGATGCTATCTAAAAAATGTACCAGCCAGGTAAATTCTGCCTCATGGTTTTCGGGTTTAAAATGCTTTAACCACCCCAGAAACTGCTGCCACAAGCTGTTGGTTTCGTCTTGTTGATGTTCAACATAAATTTCTGCCAACAAGTTGTCCAGACCAGTGCGATCCAAAACAGGCCGGTTATCTGTTGTCTGCATTGAAGCTATAAGATATTGCAATTGTGATCGGCTAAATTGTTCTGGCAAATCACTTGCCATCGTATCAATTAGGTCTTTTTCAAGCAGGCGATGAAAAAACTCCGGGCATTCAAGCTGCATTAATTCCTGGTTCTGTTGCTGATCTAAAGCTCTGGACAGACAATCAGAATCCTGGTTTTGAGCAAAAGCATTTTGATAAAATAACAATGTCAGACATATCCATATTTTTCCCGAAGTTAAAAATCTCATTACCATCATTTAGCCGCTTGATTAATTACCCATATCTGCCATTCTGGCTTCGAGATCACTACCGGTTTTTCTTAATTTAAGGTCATGAAACTGGACATAGCCCAGAACGTAAAAAAACTGGTAAAAAATGCCGGATAAAAAATTAAAACCGGCCTCCAGCAAGTAATCTAAATCGCTATCGGGATCAAATCCCCCCAGAAAACCCGCTACCGCACCTAAGCCGATGACAGCGATTACCGCAATAACCCCTGGAACAGTAAAAACACCTGCTGTCCGCCACCAGTCTTTCCATACCAGTTTATGACTGGACTTCAGAGATTGATAAGCGCTCTGGTCTTCCAAAACAATAAAATAAGCATAGAAAAAAAGCGAAAGCGACAAGATCAACCCCGGAATCACTAATACAATTATCCCTAACAATACGGCGATTGAATATAAAACCACCGCAAACAACATAACAGGGAATTTTTTTAATCCTACGCCTAAAGCTTCACCAAAACTGGCATCTCCGCCTTGCGCAATATCATCTATCCGATAGATCAATGCGCCATAAAGCCAAAAGGCAGATAAAAATCCAACAAATGCCAATCCCAATATCAAGATTGCAATTCTTCCATCCGTATAAGAGCCTTGCTCTATCAGTCCTTCAATATGCAATGAAGACATTAAACCAATAATGGCAGAAATCAAACCGAGCAATAAACCAAAGCCAACGGTCTTTTTAAAGCTGATTTTGAACAGAATAAAACTCGTATCCAAAACTTTAGCAATGCTAACGGGTTCTTCAGGTAACAGGCTCATCAGTGGACTCCTTATCCTAGTGTCAGAAACATTTTGCAAAGTCTAGTGTAAAAATATTTATTTATCAAAATATTAACAGCTTTAGCTTGTTCAAAATCAGGTCATGGTTCATTGACCCTTTATGGCTTAACTGATAATCTAAACATTGATTATATATTGAAAGTAACTGTAAGCAATTTAGCCCTTGATCATATTAAATTCTTGTTTATCCCATAATCTCAATTTGGCCTGCATTCAACATCTCACCTGAAAAAATCGCAGAACTTAATTATTGATAATTACAAAACCAGTTAACTTTTCATCATTCCTAGTTTCACGCTTGAACCCTAGTTAACAAGTATTTTCCAACAACCAGACTTTCAGCTATATACTTTGATTTTATGAGAATTCTAATTATTGAGGATGAGGAAAAAACGGCTGCTTTTCTCTCCAAGGGATTAAAAGAAAATGGCTTTTCAGTTAATGCAGCTAAAAATGGGGTTGATGGGCTAAATGCGCTGGAATTTGGCAACTATGATTTGGTAATCTTGGATGTTATGCTGCCATTGCTGGATGGCTGGTCTGTACTGGCGGCATTACGCAGCAAAGATATTCAAACAAGGGTGTTATTACTGACGGCCAGGGATGAAGTAGATGATCGAGTTAAAGGACTGGAACTTGGAGCGGATGATTATCTGGTCAAACCTTTTGCTTTTTCTGAATTACTGGCTAGAATTCGTACTCTTTTACGACGGGGGGCCGTAGTCGAGCAACAAATTTTGAAATGTGCTGATTTGGAAATTGACACCGTCAAACATCGTGTTACCAGAAGTGGCAAGCGTATAGACCTGACCCCGAAGGAACTTCAATTGCTGGCATTAATGGCCCGTCGGCAGGGAGAAGTTTTATCGCGAACTGTCATTGCCGAGCAGGTCTGGGATATGAATTTTGACAGTGATACCAATGTTGTTGATGTTGCTATCCGACGCCTACGCAACAAGGTAGACGACCCTTTTGAAGTGAAATTGATTCGTACCGTCCGTGGCGTTGGTTATGTGTTTGAGTGGAATGAATAAAGCTTCTGCCGGTTTGTCTCTAGCCGGAAAATTGGCGATTCATTATGCCATTACAACGTTTGCAGTTTTGGTCATTGCATCAGGAATTCTGTATTGGTCAGTTCTGGATCATCTTGAGCGGGAACACCAAAATCTGCTAATCGCAAAGATTTCAGACCTGAAGCGTTACTTTAAAACTTCCTCCAATTTTGGCGAAGAACTGCACGAATTAATTGATATAGAGCATCACCATTCACAAATGCCGCATTCTTCAGCCATTCACCCTGGAATTCCACATCATGTTTTTGTACGAATCCTTGATTCTGAAGGTAAATTGATACTGCAATCTGGCATGATGCAACCCCTGCCCGAAGCACTTGAATTCCCTGAGGCTAATAATCTAAATGAGAACATAGCAGTCATTAAGAAAAAGTCGACCAATAATCAACAATATCTGCTAGGCAGCGCTTGGACTTTGACAAATTTTCAAGGCCGCCCAGAAAAAATCTTACTCCAAGGGATGCTGGAATTAGCGCAAGACGAAACATTATTGCTGGAATACCAGCATACTCTTGTAAGTGTTTTGGCTTTTGGAGTTTTAGCATCTGCACTGTCAGGCTTTTGGATAACCCGCCGAGGTTTACAACCTTTACGCCAGATTACTAATGCCATCCAAACCATCAATGCCCAACAATTAAATGAGCGAGTCGGCTCAAAAAACTGGCCACACGAAATAGCCTTGCTGGCCGATAGTTTTGATCAAATGCTGGCACGGCTGGATCAATCTTTCGGACAGTTATCACGTTTTTCAGCAGATCTGGCCCATGAACTACGGACACCAGTAAATAACTTAATGGGTGAAACCGAAGTGGCATTATCCAGGGAGAGAAATACCGAAGAATATTGCCAGATACTGGAGTCGAATATTGAAGAATGTTCCCGAATTGCCAGAATGATTGATGAATTATTGTTTTTAGCCAGAGCGGAAGACCCAAAAACTGAAATTAATTGTCAACCACTCTCAGTTGAAAATGAATTTCAGAAAGTTTTGTCATTTTATGAAGGCATAGCCGCTGAACATCAGCTGGAAATTAGTTGCAAGTCTAATAAAATCGTTGTCTATGCTGATCAGAGATTGCTGCGCCAAGTATTAACCAACCTGGTATCCAATGCTATCCGATATGCCCCAAAAGGGGGGCAAGTAGCGATGCTTGCTGAAACAATGCCGGACCAATCAATAAAAATATCTGTTGGCGATAATGGTATAGGTATTCCGCAAGACCAAATCCCGCATATTTTTGATCGTTTCTACCGAGTGGATAAATCCCGTCATCGAGACACCCAGGGAACTGGTCTTGGTCTGGCTATCGTCAAATCAATTATGCACTTGCATGGCGGCACAGTTTTAGCGCGTAATAATCAGCCACAAGGAACAGTGCTTGAATTAATTTTCCCGCCATCTAAAAAATGACAAAATTGTAATATTCTTGTCATCTTGTTGTTTGTAACCAATCATTACTATATCCGAAACAAGTTTGCAGAGGATATAAAAAAAATGACAATACAGCCGCAATTTTTACCTCCTAAGTTCAGTATTACCTCATTCTGATATCCTCTCTTTTTATTGAGTATCTCTAATCAAGAATAATAAGCCAAATAGTTCGCAATGATGAATAAAACACCTACAAACCCTTCCTTTTATCGCATTAATTCGTACAAAATCCATTCCATCATTTTTTTCTCAGCAATGATGGTAAATGCGCCCAGTTATGCCCATCCTGACATCGATGGCCCGGAACAACTGGATGCCTTGGTTATTACCGGAAGAGCTGATGCCCAGATAGGAATTGCCGATAGTGCATCCCAAGGAAATATTGGCCAGGAGCAATTAAAATTCCGCCCCATCAGCCGTCCAGGCGAAATTCTTGAAACTGTACCCGGAATGATTGCTTCCCAACATAGCGGCGAAGGCAAAGCCAATCAGTATTATTTACGCGGCTTTAATCTTGATCATGGCACTGATTTTCTGACTGAAATTGATGGCGTACCCATCAATTTGACCACCCACGCTCATGGCCAGGGCTGGATGGACACCAATTTTTTAATTCCGGAATTGATAGAAACGGTTGCTTTCAAAAAAGGAAATTATTATGCAGAACTTGGTGATTTCTCAAGCACTGGCGGGGCCGATGTCCAATATTTCAAGCAACTACCTGAAACCACCATTAAATTTACCGGAGGAATGTTTGACAAATATCGAGGTTTGTTAACCGGATCAACAGAAATAGGTGGCGGCAATTTACTTTATGCTGGCGAAGTTGTCTACAAGGCAGGCCCATGGAAAGTTAGCAATGATTATTTAAAATTCAATGGGGTTTTACGTTTCAGCAAAGAATATGACGATTATGGCTGGAGCATTACCGCCATGGCATCAAAAGCAGACTGGAATGCAACCGATCAAATCCCTGTACGCGCAGTCAAGAAAGGCATTATTGATCGTTTTGAAAGTATTGATCCGACTGATGGAGGTTCAAGTCGCCGCTATAGTATAACCGGAGAATGGCACCGGCAAACTGCTTCCAGTTCCAGTAAATTAATGATTTATGGTCTTTACTCACGATTAGCATTGTTTTCAAATTTTACTTATTTTTTAAATGATCCGGTTAATGGTGACCAGTTCTCTCAACCTGATGAACGCTGGCAAGTTGGAGCTAAAGTCAGTCATACTTTTTACCATATGATTGGCGATTCCGAATCAGAAACCACCATTGGTTTGCAAATTCGCAATGACAATATCAAAAACGGCTTGTTTTTGACCAAACAAAGAAGGACTTTATCAAAGGTAAGAGAAGATAATACCTGGGTTACAAGTGTCGGCCTTTATTTTGATAACAAAACACGTTGGACAGATTGGTTACGAACCAATGTGGGGGTGAGGTTTGATGGCTTTCGTTTTGAAGTAACCAACAGCAATATCGCCGAAAATAATGGTGAAGTCTACGATGGTTTGGTCAGCCCCAAGCTTGGCCTTATTTTGGGGCCCTGGGCAGACACTGAGCTTTACTTAAATGGCGGTATGGGTTACCACAGTAACGATGGGCGTGGTATTAATACCAAAGTTGACCCGGTAACCAAAGAAAGAGTATCACCGGCAAAACCACTTTCACGGACTTATGGTGCTGAAATCGGGATGCGCACCACCTGGATTCCCGGCTTGCAAAGTACTCTGGCTTTTTGGTGGCTTGATATAGATTCTGAACTGGTATTCAGTGGCGATGCCGGAACCACCGAAATCGGACGGGCAAGCAGACGTTACGGCATTGAAATTGCCAACTATTATTCACCAACTGATTGGCTGACTTTTGATCTGGATTTTAGTTATTCAAAAGCGCGGTTTCGCGGTGATGCGCCAGAAGGCAATTTTATTCCTGGATCTATCGAAACGGTTATTGCCGCTGGCGCCACTGTTCATGATTTTCACGGATTTTTTGGCGGACCCAGGCTGCGATTTTTTGGCCCTCGCCCATTAATTGAAGATAACAGCGTACGTTCTGAAAGTACTATTCTTTTATCCGCATTAATTGGCTACAAATTCAACGAAACCTGGACAATTCAGGCAGAAGTTTTCAACATACTGAATCGTAAAGACAGTGCGATTGACTATTACTACACTTCCCGCCTGCCGGGTGAAGCGGCAGAAGGCGTTGATGATATTCATTTCCACCCTACTGAACCCATTAATGCCCAAATCACAATAACAGCAAGATTTTAAAATACTCTTTGGAATTCATTTATAAAAACGTAACTATTCAGCGTATTTAATTTAACTAAAATTATTAAATATCAGTGACTTATGAAATAAGTGTATGTGTCATGGATGACACAACCAAGCCTACACGGACGTATTTACGGCGTCTTCTGGAATAAGTTGCTGATATTGAAACTATAAATACGCTGAGTAGTTACATAAAAACATACATTTATTCACTGACTCTTTTTCTTTCCAAATTTAATGAAAACAAAACCTGAAATGCTCCCCCAAATCATTGTGTAAAAATCATAAATCAACATTTCGAAATTAAAGTTATACACGTTACGAAAATAGTCAAATAAAATATCAGATAGAAATAAACCGATAATAATAAGGATGGCATATTTAACTTTTAATTTATGCCAATACCAAACCCAGATACCAAGGATAAGAAAACCAGCAAAAAATCGCACAAGAATATGCAAAAGCATTTCCAACTCAAAAATATTAATGTGAAATGCAATATTCATAAAATAAAACGGAATTAATCCTAGTGCTAAACATAAAAGTAATATTTTCATTTTCTAAGACTTTTTAATTTGAAGTTTAATGTTCTATAAAAAATTGATATCGCATCAAAATAATCATGATTTTATCTCTTATGGCCAACCATAAATTTGTACTTATTTTGTAATACACATGTTTTCAATGTTATTTGGACACTTGAATGTAGTATATGCTGGCTAGACTACTTTGTATCTTTTTACTGATCCCTTTACAAGTTGTTTTAGCACACGAGCAGAACGAAAACGAACTGGATCAACCATATAATATCGACACCAAGCCTTTTTTAGCTGCCGAACATGAGGATGACAGGAAGCATACTTATGGCTGTGCTTGAGTGGCTTCAAGCAATGGAGACACTATGGGATTCATTGCCTCACGAATCTACTGAAATTAAATCGCCTGAATGGCATGAAGAAGTACTGTCTGACAGAAAAGAAAAGATTGAAAGCGGCCATGCCAATTTTATTTCGCTGGATGATTTAAAATCAAAACATGGAAAATGAATATCAGGCATATTCAGATCTTATCAGAAGCAGAAGTTGACTTTGCGGTTTCCGTATTCAATTTATTTCGATTTAAGTGATGATACGGCATACGTTATTGCTGTATTACCAGAACGGAGAAATCCTGATTCTGTTCGTAGTAAACTTGCGAGGAGACGGGCTCATGAACCCTCACCTTAGCCCTAACCCTGTCTTGAAAAAGGAAACAATCAGCCGCAGCGTAACCCGACACTACCGGCTTTAGCCGATGGAGCATTCACTATTTTTACCTATCATTTTTAGTTTACACGGATGAAAAACGAGTAGGTCGGATTAGGCATTAGCCGTAACCCGACATAGTGACTACAAATAACCGCTTTTTATCACCGGCATTACCCAGTAATGAATACCGGAACCTGAAAAATCATTTTTCAGCTTATCAAGCAATTCCGGCAATGCCTGTTCCGGAATATACATTTGAAACCGAATTTTATCTTGCCTCCCTGATACCTGCTCAGCAATCGACAAATTCTGGTTTCTGTGATCATGGGCACTAACCGGCAGACTGCTGAAGCCATGTTCGGTTTCAAACGTTAGTAAGCAATCGACAATGGGTTCTTCAAGACTCGGTGGTACATTCAAGGTCACTAAATATTCCTGTTCTTTCATTGTTCAAGCTCCTTTTTCTCACCAAATAATTGATACAAAATTGGCAACAAAATCAATGTCAAAAAAGTGGATGAAACCAGGCCGCCAATAACCACAATTGCCAATGGCTTCTGTATTTCTGAACCAGGGCCGGTTGCAAATAACATGGGAATCAGACCAAAAACAGTAATGCTGGCTGTCATCAAAACCGGCCTTAAGCGTCGCAATGAACCTTCGACAACCACTCTGGCCATATCCATTCCCGTTGCACGGAGCTGATTAAAATAACTTAACAACACCACTCCATTTGGAACGGCAACACCCAAAAGGGCAATAAAACCGACTGATGCCGGCACTGACAAATATTCGCCCGAGATCCACAAGGCAAATACGCCACCAATCATTGCCAATGGGATATTGGAAAACACCAAAACTGCTTGCCGTACCGAACCGAAGGTTGAGAATAACAGAAGAAATATCAACCCTAATGCTACTGGAACCACTAAGGTCAAACGCGCCGCCGCCCGTTGTTGATTTTCAAACTGGCCACCCCACTCGACATAATAACCGGCAGGCAGATCAATTTGTTGCGCTACTTTGTTACGGGCTTCATCAACAAATCCGACCAAATCACGGCCTTCAACATTGCTGCGAATAACAACGAAACGTTGCCCGCGTTCACGCTTAACAGCAACAACGCCCTCAACTCGTTCAAGTTTAGCAATTGCTGTTACGGGGATATTACCTCCATTGGGTAAGGTAATTTGTAAATTGGCAAAATTAGCCGGATCAGTCTTTGCTCTCAGCAAAAGCGGTGTTCGTTTATTTCCCTCTTGAACAATACCCAGCTTTAAACCTTCAATCTGGCTACGCAACATGGTTTCAATTGCATCGCCACTCAAACCAAAGCGACCGGCCGCCAAACGATCAATAGTCACTTGTAGAAATTGCATGCCCTCATTCTGGCTGGCAAAAACATCGCTGGAACCCTCAATGGTTTTTAATAATTGTGCGATTTGTTCTGACAAGTCATTGAGCACAGTCAAATCAGAACCAAATAATTTAACGGCAATATCCCCACGCGATCCGGTCAGCATTTCGGATACTCGCATTTCAATTGGCTGGGTAAAGCCAAAAGCAATTCCCGGAATTTCCTTAACAGCCTTGCGAATTGAATCGATCAACTGTTCCTTGTTATCTACGGTCCATTCCGATTTGGGTTTTAAGACCATAAAGGTATCAGTTTCATTAAGGCTCATTGGATCCAGACCTAATTCATCCGAACCCACACGGGCGACAATTCGCTCAACTTCCGGTACATTTTTCAGAATATTCTGTTGCACCTTGAGATCTAAAGCAACAGATTGTTCAAGTGTAATAGATGGCAATTTTTCCAGCTGCACAATAATATCACCCTCATCCAGAGACGGCATAAAGGTACTTCCTATCCGGGTAAAAACCAGCACAGTTAAAACCAGCATAATACCCGCAGTGGTAAAAATCTTTTTAGTGTTGGCCAAACTCCAGATCAAAAGTGGCTTATATAATTCCTGTAGTTTTCTCGGCAACCAGGGTTCCTGCATAGAAACTTTCTTCAGAAGATATGAAGCAATCACAGGAATCACAGTCAATGACAACAGCAGAGAACCACTCAGTGCAAAAATAATTGTCAGTGCCACAGGTGCAAACAATTTTCCTTCCAGACCTTGCAGAGTCAACAGCGGCAAGAATACGATAATAATAATTAAAAAACCTGAAATAACAGGAGCGGCGACTTCCCGGGTTGCCCGGTAAATAATATGTAGTGTCGGTAAACGTTTAGCACGCTCCAAATCTGCCTGATGAGTGGTAATATTCTCGACGACGACAATGGATGCATCTACCAGCATACCAATGGCAATGGCCAAGCCGCCAAGACTCATCAGATTGGCAGTCATACCCATCGTTTCCATAAGTATGAATGTGATCATCGCTGCCAGAGGCAGGGTAAACGCAACTGTCAAGGCAGCTCTTAAATTTCCCAGAAACAATACCAGCAATATTAAAACCAGAACGATTGCCGCATACAAAGCATTACTAACCGTACCGATTGCTGCATTTATCAAATTGCCGCGATTATAGAAAACATTAACATGAACTCCTTTGGGGAAACCCGAGCTGATATCATCCAGTTTTTTTTGTACAGCTTCTACTGTTTGCCTCGCATTGGCTCCTCTCAAACTGAGCACCAAACCGGTTATAGCCTCACCCAGACCATTTTGACTCACCGCGCCATAACGGGTTAAAGAACCAATTTGAATAGTTGCAACATCGCCTATCGTAACTGGGACACCCTGTTGATTAGAAACCACAATGTCCCGCACATCCTCAATCGTTTTAATGCGACCTTCTGCACGCACAATCAATGCTTCTTCACCTTCTCTCATGCGTCCAGCACCATCATTACGATTATTACTTTCTAGTGCCTGAATGACACTTTCAATACTGATATTCCGCGCTGACATCCGGGTATTATCGGGAATGACCTCAAAACTTCTGACCAATCCTCCTAAAACGTTAACATCGGCAACCCCAGACACACTTCGTAAAGCCGGACGAATCACCCAGTCCATCAATGTGCGACGCTCCATTAAACTCAACTCGCCTCCCTCAACGGAAAACATAAACATTTCCCCTAATGGGGTAGTCATGGGGGCTATACCACCCTCAATTCCGTCTGGCAAATCGCCCCATATTGTATTCAAACGCTCAGCAATTTGCTGTCGTGCCCAGTAAATATCTGTGCCTTCGGCAAAATCAATGGTTATATCTGTTAAAGCATACTTGGCAATAGATCGCAGCATGGTTTGCTTGGGAATACCCAATAACTCAATTTCTATAGGTGCGGTAATACGGGTTTCAACCTCTTCCGGAGTCATTCCAGGAGCTTTCACAATTACTTTCACCTGAGTTGGGGAAACTTCAGGAAACGCATCGATTGGTATGTTGGTAAAAGCATAATAACCGCCGCCTGAAAGCAACAACACCAGCAGTAACATTAAAATCCTTTGGGATAAGGAAAATCGAATCAATTCAGAAATCATGGTTATTCTCCCTGAGTCTCTTCATCCGCTCCCAATCCCATCCAGACAGCTTTTAAGGCTACACTGCCTTGAACCGCGACTTGTTCCAGTCCGGTCAAATTCCCCGCAATCATGGAATGGCTGCTCACCCTGCCCAGGATATTGATTTCCCTAACTATAAATCCATCCTTGTTATGAATAAAAATATGATAACTACCTTCTCTTTGGGCAATTCCCGAATTGGAAATTTTATAAGTCTGTTTTTTGCTCTGTTGAATAACCTGGACAGTGACCCGCTGCCCCACCCGAATATTTGAATTTGGATTGGTAATAACCGCCCTCGCTAAAATAGTTTGATTTTCTGAATTAACATTTTTCCCCAGCATAGTAATCCGGGCACTAACGGTCGTATCCTTGATGTGTAATTTATCACCCACTCTCAGCTTGGAAATTTTCTCCTGAGGCACATAAATTTCCAACCAGAGAGTACTGAGATTAGCGACCCGATACAGCGGCGCCAACATATCAACCCTTTCACCGGCAACAACGGAGCGCTCAAGGACAACACCCGAAATGGGTGAACGAATCTTCAACTGGGCAGAAAACTTCCGGGTTTTTGATAAGCTTGCAATATCGCCTTGTGACATACCCGCTATTTCCAATAACTGTCTTGTTTCATTTGCTTCTGAAACCAGCCCCAGATACCGGGTCTTAGTTTCCTGCCAGCGCCGTTCGGAAATGACCCCCTCAGCAAACAACTTTTTATCCCGCTGAAAACCAGAAAACGCCAAACGACGATTACTGTTTGTTTTCAGGAAACGTCGTTGTAATGACAGAAATTCCGGACTGTTAAGCAAAGCAATAACCTGATTCTTATCTACCTGATCACCAATGGCGGCATCAAGCTTACTTATCAAACCTGATTGAGGGGCAGTAACAATATATTCTTCAGATGGCGGAACAGTCACTGATGCTGGCGCATTAAACAAGGGAACCTGATCAACTGCTTCCAGCTTACCAAGTTTGACTCCGAGCTTGTCAAGTTGTTGCTGGGAAAGTTTGATAGTCTCTTCTGCCAAGCATAAAGAGGTAAGCAGAAAAAATAATGTTAATATTTTATCTATTGATTTCATGGCAATACTCCCACTGCCTGGTTAAATTGTGCTATATCTCGACCAACAAAAATGGCTTTTTCCTCTGCCTGCTGAATCGCTGCCTGGGTACGCGCCTGTATTCTCAAAAAATCGAGTAAATTAATTTCCCCCTCATCAAAACTTAGCCTGGCCATTTTTAAATGTTCATTAGCAATGGCTTTTAATTCACTTGCAATCTTCAGTTCTGCACGATCAACCTCAAGCATATGATTTGCTTCGTGCAAAGCGCGCTCCAAATTTCGAAACAACTGATCCCTTTGGCTAATTACTTGGCTTAATTCCAAGTTAGCTGCTGCAATTTGTGGTGCTAAATGAGAACTGCCGCCAAATGGCACCGACAAACTGAACGTCATAGCTTCAATATCTTGTTCAAAACGTGATCCACGCTCCGATCTCCCTCCCAAAGCAACCGTACTCTGACCAGAGCCTTGTGCTTTAACCCATTCCAATTCAGCTCTTTTTCTTTCAATCATGGCATTAGCGACAGCCAAAGCCGGATGATTACCAAAATCAGTTAAGGAAGTCAGCTCTTCACGAAAATTTTCGGGAATACGGGTCATTTGAGTCAAAGTGGAAAAACGTTTGCGTGCATGCATTAATTCAGCTTCGGCAGCCATTAAAGCAGAACGTTTTTGCAGTAATTCACTTTTTGCCAGCAATGCATCAGCCCGAGCTAAATCACCCAAATCAACTCTGCGCTGAATGGTTTTCAATAATTTCTCGGCAATTTCGTAGACTTTAACAGCTAGTTGATAGCGTTGATTCTCCAAAGCCAAATCCCATAAACTCGACCTGATTAAACCAGTCACTTGCCATTTCAAAACAGTTGCTTTCAGTAAATTGGTCTTTTCCGCCTGTTCGGCCAGGTTTTGTCCAGCCTGTCTTTGGCCCCAATTCCATAATGGTGCTTCTATTGCACCTCCAATTTCACGGCTGCCCGTATCATTGGCAACGGCATCATCCCAATAGTAAAAAGATGCTGATAAAGCACCAGCCAAAAAACTATTACCACGTTGCTTCAAGGCTTCAACTTCTTGTTGAAGCGCCGGAATCATAATGGCCTCGGGATAGTTTTCTATCGTTATATCAACTAGCTCTGGCAATGATAATTGCGGATCAACAGTAATGGGGTCGTGATGATCGACAAGATGTTCCGACCTCGCTAAAGTTAAAGGTGAAACGACCAATAAACCAATAAAAAACCACACCGGGTTTCGTTTGTACATTTTTTACTCCACTGTTTTTTGAAGTTGAATTGGCTCTACTTTGTCCAATACATTCCTGTTGTAAATAGGAACAGCTTTAGCTGTAATATTTGCCTATTTTGCGACTAAAGCCGCTGCTATACTTCGCGCGGTTACGAATGCGGAATTTAAAGCGCAATGATTTTTGTCGAGAACAAGGCACTAAAATAGGTGCATAGCAAGCTACGCAACTGTTTTAGTAACGCAGCTATCGGCAAAAACTCAGTCGTTAGAAATCCGTAGTCGTGACCGCGCGAAGTATACATATCAATTCGACAAAATATGATTAATTGCGAAACCATAGCCAAGCATGCCACAGCTAATT
This sequence comes from Methylomonas sp., assembly GCA_026989395.1. Lineage (GTDB taxonomy): Bacteria > Pseudomonadota > Gammaproteobacteria > Methylococcales > Methylomonadaceae > JALSJK01. The sequence continues at coordinate 15,727 of JALSJK010000175.1, read as the reverse complement.
TCCAGGCAGTACAACCTTATAACTTGGTAAAAACCTTCAGACAAACTAGCTGTCTTTGATGTTAGGCCGTTATAGCCAGCTATGATCTTTCCTGCATTACAAAAATAAGCAGGACTAAATGTGTAATTCGAATGGGTCAGTAGGGAGGTGCGCGTGGAGCATGGACCAGAATTATCGGTCCTGGAGGAAGTAAAAAAGAATATATCTCATTCGTCTCAACCAGCTGCTGATGTTTTCGTGCCGGAAAAAAACCACCCGAAATATGAGATGCCAGTGTGTTTATGTCACATAAAACATCCAGCCGTTTTATTCCAGAAGAAATATTAACAATGACTCCGGAAATCTCATAAGCCGACATTGCTTCTAAGGTGGTTGAATCTGAATGTTGACTAGCAACGACTTCCAGACCTGGAATATGCATGCCGTCATTGGTCAATTCTTCGCCTGTATGTGCATGCAGAAGCGGCGCAGCAAATTGCAGAAGAATCAGGAATGAAACGAATGAATGACGGAGGAATATTACCATCAGCTAATGATAAGAAAAAAAACCAGAAAGTGCAAGAGAAATCATTTATCTGCAGCCGCTCCCGCTAAAAGATTTTTTGATCGTAAAATTCAAATTTCTGCATTTAACGATAAAATGAGATTAAACAGGGTACAAAAAACTAGAAATGGCCCTAGTTAATATTGTTGCCTTTTGTTGACACAATACTACGCCTCTACTTTGCATGAGGCATACTCGACAGTATATCTGGAAACGCTTCTAGAAGAGTCATATTATCTGTATGGTTTCGATAAGATAGAAAAATATATTCATTCCAGTAATTTTTACTTAATCCGTATTTCATCAATTCCTTGTAGGAGTCTTCGATATTTTCAATCCCAGCTTGACCTAAGTTCCGTTCAAAATACATTAGCCAATCATTTTCAACTTCCTGAATAAATGAACGATTATTCCCGAGTTTTCCCAAAATATATGGTGTTGTGAAAACCACAGAATAGCTGAAAAAATTAAATAATGGCGGAAGAATTTTAGCAAACCAAATTTCTCCTTCTAACCCCATATAATCACTGGGACAAACTGCCTTTACTCTTCGGTTTGTCAGTAATTCGCGAATATTACTAATTCGGATATTTGTTCAATTAAGACAGATAGATGATTCTGACTGTATACATAAAGTGCATGAAGTGGATCCAGTTCACTCAGTCTCTCGTCTGAAATTATGCTCTTTTAGTACTCTTCTGATCTTAACTTTCCTTCTTTCCAATCGTTTAAATTAGTAACTTTTCTTTGTAGTTGTTGCCGAGCTGAATTAATCACTTTTCTTGCAAAAGGACCTCTGCCTTTAATTCCTTTTTGCTTTAGTCTATTTTTCATTTTTTATTTCTTCTAGTGACAATACAATTTCCTAAAATGCTATTGTTTCACATAAATTGACTCGTAAAATTTGAAGCCAATAAAGTTTGATATTAATTGAATTTTCCAGTCGCCACAACCACTAACAGGCTGTCCGAGAACACAGCTCCAGAAACGGCAATCACACTGAAAATAAGTAGAAAAAATAATGGCTTCTAACTTTGAAGCAACCTGCTTGCGCTGGCTTTAACCCAGAAAAATCCGATTAACGCCTGTATAAACCAGAAAATTTCAACGGGTACGCGAAATCGCCCGTGTCCAAATGGCCCTGGAATACTGATGAAATAAAAAGTCGTCAGCATCATAACCCACAAAAAACAATCTTTTCGCAATGTAATATAGATTGCGCCGATTAATGCAAAAACTGCGACGACCAGGCTAAAAATAACATCCAGCAAGTAAAGCCGATCCTGGTTTAATACATAATTGACAGCCCCGGAAACCGGACTATCTGCTTTTGTAATTTCTTCCATCAAATGCAAACGTTCATCCCGATCAATTTTATAGACATCGTAGAGTTCTATAATCAAGGGCGAAGTCATGCATTTCAGCATACCGATTAACCAGCGTTTGGCATACGTCTTAGGATATTTTGCCAACTCTTCAATAGCCACTTGTTTTTCTAACTCATGGATTTGTAATGGCGAGGCCGGCTTTCCTTGTTTATCAGCTAATTGTTTGGATTTTTCGCGAACCCGACTCGCCACATACTCCCAGCCCTGTTCAAATGGCAAATTCTTTTCGGCTTCCAGAATCATCGGCACATGGAAATAGGCAAGTCCATAAGAGGATTGGCCGGAAAAATAGATTTTTTGATAGTGAAGATAGTTTCGAATCAGCCAGGGAGACACAGCCAGTACAAATGCTAGAAAAAAAGCGCCAACATGTAACCATCGCTTGCTGGCAAAGGAGCCACACACTAGAAGCACCACGGCAATAACAATGGGCAAATATAAAATGGCCGGTCGGATCAACGCGCCAATTCCCATCAACAACCCGGAAAAGATCAAATATCGCCAATGCTTGAATTTTATGTAATAACCAATTGCCAGGATCCCGCCTAATAAAAAAGGCATGAATAGAGTTTCGGTCATAATCAGTTTCGGAAATGCCAAGCCATCTGGTTCGATCAACAAATATATTAAGCCTATTTTGGCTATTTTCGTTCCAAAAAGCGGTTTGCCATAACGATAAAAAATATAGATAAAAAGTCCAAAAATAAGCTCTTGAAAGAAAATCACCCAATAGAGGCTCTTCATCCCCAGCAAATGAACAAGCGCTAAAAATAATGGATAACCTGGCGTTCTCCAGACATGAGCAGAAAATGGCGGTTGCGCCTCAAAAGCGAACACATGATGCTCAACCAGATTCTTTGCCAACGTCAAATAGGATTGAGAATCGAAAGTCATGTACTGACCTTCGATGGCTAGAAAATAAATAAATGCGGCGATTCTTACAATAATCAGAAAGGCAATCAGTATGTTGAATTTCATTTGACGGCTTCGGCTTTAAGAAAAAAACCATGTCGCCAATGTTGCAACACCGCTACCAAAAATCGCCAACCCAGGTAAGCCTGAATAAACCAGAACAAGCCGACAGGAAAACGAAATCTTGCCTCCCCCATTGGTCCTGCTGAAGCAATAAAATAAAAATTGCTGAGCATCATCACCCATAAAAACGCATCTTTAGACTTTAAAATACTGATTGCACCCAATAAAGCCAAACCGGTCATTAAAATAGTCAGAATACTGTTGAGTAAAAACAGCAAATCAGTTTTAACTAAATAATAAAAAACACCTGTCCAACCTTGTTCAGATATTATCTGGAATAATCTGGGCCGATCTGGATTGATACTTAAAATATCATACAGCTCAATAATATTCGGACCATTCATGGTCTTTAACATGCCATATAACCAGGCAACGCTATAGGCTCCCGGCATTTTTAACAATTCCTTTACGGCAACTTTTTGTTGCAAATGAAAAACATCAGCTGTTGAAGCAGGTCTACCCAAGGTTTTTTCCAATTGTTTCTTTTCCGTGTCAACTTTGCCTTGAATGATGTTCTGGGATTCCGCCTGAGGCATTCCCTTAAATAGTTCCCAAACCATTGGAACATGATAATTAGCAAGGGTGTAGCCTTGAATCCCTGACAACATAAACTTATTAAAATAATGGTGGTTTCTAGCCAGCCAAGGAGATATGACTATCACAAAAGCTAAAACCAGTGCGCCGACATGCATCCATCTTTTCAAATCGCGGATATTAAAGATGATTATTGTTATTGCCAAAACCAGAGGCAAATACATCATGCCGGGTCTAATCAACGCACCTATTCCCATCATCAAACCGGTCAGCAGCAAATACCGGAACCGGTTGTTACGTAAATACTGACCTATTAATAAAACACTGAAAACTAAAGTAGGTAAAAATAAAACTTCTGACAATAACAATTTAGGGTAGGCAAGACCGCCTGGCTCCAATAACAAAAAAATTAACCCACCGCGAATCATATTACGATCAAAAAGTCCCTGGCTTAACAAATAAAAACCTGCAATGGTTGCTGCATATATCAGTTCCTGAACCAGCGCTATCAGGTAAGGATTTTCCACCCCCAAAAACTTAAAAATCGCCAAAAATACCGGGTAACCAGGAGTTCTAAAAACATGAGGGATAAAAGGTTCAGTTGCTGACATTGAAAAAACATGATGCTTAATCAAATTTTCTGCTAATTCAAGATACATTGGTGAATCGGGATAAAGATATTTACCTCCGGTGAAAACAAAATACGCAAGTAATCCAATTCGGAATAGAACCAGCAACACCACAATATGGCTAAATCGCATTGTCAATCGTCCAATATTAAAACAACTTTCTTTCGATATAACTTTTCCCTAAGCCATCGAAAACCATAATATGCCTGAATAAACCAGAACAAACTGACCGGAAAACGGAACCTTGGATAGCCTTCAGGCCCCGGCAAAAAAATAAAATAAAAATTTGCCAACATTAGTATCCATAAAAAACAGTCCTTTTGATTAATAATATAAAATACACCCAGTAACGCAAAACCGGCCATCGCAATGGTTGCAACCGCATTGAGCAAAAACACAAAATCCAGATTGATAAAGTAATTAATCACTCCCTCCGTAAAACTCTCTGCATGCTTTATTTCCTCATAAAAATGAGGACGTTCAGAAAGAATACCAAATGAATCATATAGCTGGGTTATAAAAGGCCCCACCATGGTTTTAATACTTCCAAAAATCCATTGTTTCAAATAAACTAGCGGGTATTTTTTCAATTCTGAAACAGCAAATTGTAGTTCTAATTCATCAACTTCCACCGCATTTAAAAACCGACCAAGCTTGTCTGATCGCTCTTTGACAAGTTGATTAATTTCCTTAATGGTTTTGATATTACCTTGTTCACGTGGTATTTCACCTGCCGCATCCCAAATAATCGGCACATGATATTTAGCCAGAATATTGCCTTTGGCACTGGACATAAAAACTCTTTCATAATGAACGTAATTTCGGATCAACCACGGTGAAAGTGTTATGAAAAACGTCAATATTAAAACTCCGGCGTGAAGCCACCGGGAATAATTTTTAACATTAAAGCCAATTAAGGTCACGGCCACAACCAGTGGAAAATATAGCACGGCGGGACGCACCAAAGCTCCCAATCCTAGTAACCCCCCTGCTATGGCTAAATTTTGCCATTTAGAGTGACGAAGATAAATATCGATTAGAAAAATACCGGCAAAGAAAAACGGCAAAAACAGCACTTCTGTCATAATCAACTTGGGGTACACCCAACTGCCTGGTTCCAGTAACAGAAAGATGACCCCGGCAATGACGATATTCCTGTCAAACAATGATTTGCCATAGTGATAGAACAGGAAAATACAAAAGCCGTAAATAATTTCCTGCCAAAATACCACCCAGTAGTTTCCTTCCATGCCAAGCAATGATAATAAAGCTAAAAATGCAGGATATCCTGGCGTTCTAAAGACGTGGGCATCAAATGGGGCGACAGACGATTCTGAAAAAACCTGCAAATTCAGTAAGTTTTCTGCAAGTTTGATATAAAGAGCAGAATCATTATCTACAAATTGACCATATTTGACAAAGTACCAGAATGACGCAAGCTTGAGTGCAATTACCACCCCGACAAACACTCTAAACCACATTTTTTCTCCCATAATCAATAATAAGCAATTAATTTTATAGTATCTTGTTTAACCAAGCATGTTGACGGAAACTGCAAAAAGCAAACCTGCAAAAATTCGTTTTAAGATTTTCGTGGGTAATCGGTGAGCCAGTTTCGCTCCAACCGGCGCCATTAGAATACTCGTCAAAACAATTCCCAAAAATGCCGGCCAGTAAACATAACCAATACTGCCATCCGGCAAACCAGTCTTGCCCAAACCAAACAACGCAAAACTCATTGACCCTGAAATCGCAATGGGTAAACCACAAGCACTGGAAATGGCAACGGCATTGCGTATTGGAAAACCGTATTTGGTTAATAAAGGAACCGTAAGCGTACCCCCACCAATCCCTAAAACTGAAGAAAGCGCGCCAATAGCAATCCCGGAAATAACTAATATTGGCGATGACGGATGCTGTTTCTCTGCTTTTGGCCGCCACTGAAAAATCATTTCCAACGATACGATCAGAAGGTAGCATGCAAAAATCAAACGTAATGTTTCGGTTGGTAATCTATCGGCTAATGCTGCTCCCGACACAGCACCGATAAATACCCCGGGCGCCAGTTTATGGACAACATTCCACAATACCGAGCCTAGCCTGTGATGAGCAAAAACCGATGAAATTGCGGTCACAATGATGGTTGCCAATGACGTTGCAACAGCGCTGTGCATAACTACGTCCTGAGAAAATCCCCTAGCGCTGAACAGCCACAGGAAAAATGGCACTAAAATAATACCGCCACCAATACCAAACAACCCGGCCACCAATCCCGCAAGACCACCAAACGACAAGCAATAAAGAAAAATTTCAAGCATCGAAAAACCTATGAGTCACAGGTATACTATCAATATTCAGTGCTTTTTGTTGTCGAAATTATTTTTATGAAAACCTATTTGGTGGGCGGCGCAATCCGGGACCTACTGTTGAATTTTCCAGTGACAGAGCGAGATTGGGTCGTTATTGGCGCCACACCAGAACAAATGCTGGCGCAAGGCTTTAAAGCCGTTGGTAAAGATTTCCCGGTATTTCTCCATCCGCAAACCCATGACGAATATGCCCTGGCGAGAACTGAAAGAAAAACCGCGCCGGGTTACAAAGGATTTGTCGTTCATGCCGACCCTGACGTGACTTTAGAAGCAGATTTGGTTCGCCGTGATCTCACCATCAACGCCATGGCCATGACTCCCGAAGGAAAATTGATTGACCCTTATCATGGTCAAAAAGATCTTCAGGATAAAAAATTAAGGCATATCTCCCCTGCATTCAGTGAAGATCCCGTCAGAATATTACGCGTAGCGAGATTTGCCGCACGCTATGCCCATTTAGGATTTAGTATTGCCCAGGAAACACTAAAACTCATGCAACAAATGGTCGCCAATGGTGAAATCAACAGCCTGGTTCCTGAAAGGGTTTGGGCGGAAACAAAAAAGGCATTATCGGAACAAACGCCTTCTGCTTTTTTTACTGCACTCAAAGAGTGCGGGGCTTTGGCAATTATCTTCCCGGAAATCCAACAATTATTTGGCGTCCCCCAACCGGCAAAATATCATCCAGAAATTGACACTGGCATTCATTGCTTACTGGCCCTCGACCAAGCGGTGTCATTATCTTCCGATCCGATGGTCAGGTTTGCCACGCTTACCCATGACTTGGGTAAAGGCGTAACCCCAAAACAAATGTGGCCCAGTCATCGAGGCCATGAAACCGCCGGTCTGCCAATCTTAAAAAAATTATGCGTCCGCTTACGGGTTCCCAATCAATATTCAAAACTAGCAGCAAAAGTGATGCAATACCATACGCATTGCCATCGAATTTTTGAGCTACGCCCCGCAACTATCGTAGATATGCTAGCTGCGCTTGGTGCCTTTAAGCCCGATCATGATCTGGAAAAATTTGTTTTGGCATGTGAAGCAGATGCAAAAGGTCGAACCGGACTCGAAAAAAATGACTATCCACAGGCCCGGTTTCTTCTTGCTGCCAGGCAAGCCGCCGCAGAAATTGATACTTCGGAAATCATGCAGATAAATTTGCAGGGACCTGAAATTGGTCAGGCAATTCGCGAACTGCGCATTAAAGCAGTTAAGACTCTGAAAAATTCTTATAAAACAAGCAGCAATTAATTATCAAAAATCTGTAGAATAATCGGTTTTTTAAGGAACCATTATGACACCAATCGAGAGAAAAAAACTGCGTAGCCAAGCGCATCAGCTAAAACCGGTTGTACTGATAGGTCAGGCCGGACTGACCGATGCAGTTCTCAGTGAAATTGAACTTGCTCTAGACAACCATGAATTGATTAAAATTAGAATCCGTTCTGGTGATCGCGCTGTCAGAAAAGCAATCAGCACAGAAATCTGTTCAACAGCTGATGCAGAACTTATTCAGACTATTGGGCAAATCAGTACTATTTATCGGAAAAACCTGACCAAAACTGAGAAACGTTAACCGCATTTTTTTAAAAATCGGATTTCTTTAGCGCTCCATCCAGCTAGGCGCCATGCTGATTTTCAAATGATCTTTATTGCTAATCCGCTTTAAATATATTTCACAGAAATAATTTCATACTCAATTTCACCACTGGGGGTTTTAACGGTAATAACGTCTTCTTCCAGCTTACCAATCAAGGCTCTGGCTATGGGGGAACCAATGGAAATACGACCTTCTTTGATATCTGCCTCGTCTTCGCCAACCAGTTGATAACTCACTACTTCTTCGGTTTCTATGTTTTCAATTTCCACGGTTGCGCCAAAAACCACTTTACCGTTGCCATCAATTTTAGTGACATCGATAATTTCTGCATTCGACAATTTGCCTTCAATATCAGCTATTCGTCCTTCGGTAAAACTTTGTTGCTCGCGGGCAGCATGATATTCCGCGTTTTCCTTTAAATCACCATGTTCTCTCGCTTCGGCAATCGCCTTTATGATTCGAGGTCTAACAACTGATTTTAATTCTTCTAATTCCTGGCGAAGTTTTTCTGCGCCAGCAACTGTTAAAGGTACTTTATTCATTCACTTCTCCAAAAATTTGAAAGCTATATGTTGTTCAGTAATAAAAATTATTTTCTGCAAAAAAGCTGTGGTATTAATATTCGATGCGGAGTAAATTAATCCATCGCGGCTGAAGCCACTGCTACGAAACTAAGAAAAGCTAGCATGCAGATCCTGCAAACAATTAACCTCAGCAACTTTTAATTCGCCTAATGCCTGACATGCAGCTCTGGCGCCAGCAACTGTTGTGTAATAAGTAATGCGATGCTGCAAAGCCTCACGCCGCATGGTAAAAGAATCTGCAATGGCTTTTTCACCCTCGGTGGTATTGATAATGAGTTGAATTTGGCCGTTTTTTATCATATCAACCGTATTGGGCCGCCCTTCCTTCACCTTGAAAACCATATCACATGGGATGCCAAGCTCCTTGATCACTTTTGCAGTTCCCTTGGTCGCTACAATCTGATAATCCTTGTCAATCAGCATTTTTGCCAATTCCGGCAGTTTTGACTTATCAGCATCCTTCACACTGATCAGAACCTTGCCACTGAGATCAAGATCAATTCCCGCAGCCTGTTGAGATTTTGCAAAAGCCTCGGAAAAAGTTTTACCAACCCCCATAACTTCTCCGGTTGATTTCATTTCTGGCCCTAAAAGCGAATCCACCCCAGGAAACTTGATAAAAGGAAACACCGCTTCTTTAACTGAAAAATATTCAGGAATCCGCTCTTTAGTGATACCCTGATCAGCAAGCGTTTTCCCCGCCATACACCTAGCAGCAATTTTTGCCAAAGGATAACCCGTAGCCTTGGAAACAAATGGCGCAGTCCTTGAAGCTCTTGGATTGACTTCAAGCACATAAATTTGATCACCCTGAATCGCAAACTGGGTATTCATCAGCCCAACCACTCCCAATGCCTCCGCCATTTTCCTGACTTGTTCACGTAACTGTTCCTGTATTTCCGGATCCAAATCATAAGGCGGAATTGAACAGGCAGAATCCCCTGAATGGACACCCGCTTGTTCGATATGTTCCATCAAGCCGCCAATTAAAATTTGTTCGCCATCATAAATTGCATCAACATCCATTTCCACGGCATCATCCAAAAAACGGTCCAGCAATACTGGCGAATCATTGGAAACACTGACCGCTTCTTTCATATAACGCTGCAAATCTGCTTCGTTAAAGACAATTTCCATGGCCCGTCCACCCAGTACATAAGAAGGTCTTACCACCAGCGGATAACCTAATTCCTTGGCAGAATTTATAGCCTGCTCGGTTGAGCGAGCCGTTGCATTGGGTGGTTGCTTTAATTCCAGCCGTTCCAATAATTTCTGAAATCTTTCCCGGTCTTCTGCCAAATCAATGGAGTCCGGCGAAGTCCCAATAATAGGTGCGCCGGCAGCTTCCAATGCACGCGCCAGTTTTAACGGTGTTTGACCACCATATTGAACAATTACACCTTTGGGATTTTCAATGGCAATGATTTCCAGAACATCTTCTAATGTTAACGGTTCAAAATAAAGCCGGTCAGAAGTATCAAAATCAGTTGAAACCGTTTCAGGATTACAATTAATCATGATGGTTTCATAGCCATCTTCGCGCAAGGCGAGTGCCGCATGTACGCAACAATAATCAAATTCGATTCCTTGTCCTATCCTGTTGGGCCCACCTCCCAAAATGATGATTTTTTCTTTATCCGAAACCCGGGCTTCACATTCCTCTTCATAGGTTGAATATAAATAAGCCGTATCTGAAGAAAATTCTGCCGCACAAGAATCAATACGTTTGTACACTGGCCGAATATTCAATTTATGCCGTTTATTTCTGATATCCAGTTCAGTGGAATCCAGTAATCTGGCAATCCGGGCATCGGAAAATCCTTTTCTTTTTAGTTGACGCAGTTCATTTTCATCAAGTGTTGCCAAAGTTTTGCTGCTCAGGGATTTTTCTGTCAAAACCAGATCTTCAATCTGCATCAAAAACCACGGATCAATTTTACTGGCATCAAAAATGTCTGAAAAACTCAAACCCTGGCGAAAACCATCCGCCACGTACCATAAACGATCTGGCCCCGGATGGCGCAATTCGCAAAGAATTTTTTCTTCTACATCTGCGCGATTAGGATCAATTTTTTCATCCAAACCAGAAACTCCAATTTCAAGACCCCGCAAAGCTTTCTGTAATGACTCTTGAAAAGTCCGGCCAATTGCCATCACCTCACCAACCGATTTCATTTGTGTTGTTAACCGGTCATCAGCCTGTGGGAATTTTTCAAAGGTAAAACGAGGCACCTTGGTAACAACATAATCAATGGTTGGTTCAAAAGAAGCAGGCGTCGCGCCACCAGTTATTTCATTTTTTAATTCGTCAAGGGTATAGCCAACAGCAAGTTTGGCGGCAACTTTGGCAATCGGAAAACCGGTTGCCTTGGAAGCTAACGCCGAAGAACGCGATACCCGCGGATTCATTTCAATCACAACCAAACGGCCATCTTCCGGATTAATTGCCACTTGCACATTAGAACCGCCGGTATCGACGCCAATTTCCCGCAGCACTGCCAAGGACACATTTCTGAGAATTTGATATTCCTTATCCGTTAGCGTTTGAGCCGGAGCTACGGTAATTGAATCACCGGTATGAACACCCATCGGGTCAAAATTCTCAATCGAACAAATGATGATGCAATTGTCCTTGGAATCACGCACTACCTCCATTTCATATTCTTTCCAGCCAAGTACGGATTCCTCAATCAATAGCTCATTGGTTGGCGATAAATCCAGGCCGCGTTCACAAATTTCAATAAATTCTTCCTTATTGTAGGCAATGCCACCACCACTGCCACCCATGGTAAATGACGGACGAATAATGGTCGGATAACCCACCTGTTTTTGCGCTTCCAGCGCCTCTTCCATGGAATGAGCTGTTGTCGATTTTGGTACCTCGAAACCAATTCTGGCCATGGCCTGATTGAATAACTCCCGATCCTCAGCCATATTGATGGCTTCTTTGGTCGCGCCAATCATTTCTACATTATATTTCTCCAACACACCCTGAGCATCAAGATCCAAAGCGCAATTCAGTGCCGTTTGACCGCCCATGGTCGGTAAAATGGCATCAGGGCGCTCTTTCTCAATTATTTTTTCAACCACTTGCCAATTAATGGGTTCAATATAAATTGCATCGGCCATATCCGGATCTGTCATGATTGTTGCCGGATTGGAATTGACTAGAATGACTCTGAAACCTTCCTCTCTCAACGCTTTACAAGCTTGGGTTCCTGAATAATCAAATTCACAAGCCTGACCAATGACTATGGGGCCAGCACCTAATAATAATATCGACTTTATATCCGTTCTTTTTGGCATTTTAATTTTTTGGTGGTACTTTGGAGTGAGAGGTTTAATACAAAACAAGATTAGTTCATCATTGCGATGAACTGGTCGAACAAATGCTCCACATCATGCGGACCGGGGCTGGCTTCAGGGTGTCCTTGGAATCCCATTGCCAAGCAATCTGTGCGTTCTATACCCTGCAAGCTACCATCAAATAAGGAATGATAGGTTGCCTTCAAATTTGCAGGCAAAGTTTTTTCATCAACGGCAAAACCATGATTTTGACTACTAATCATAACTTTTCCAGTAGATTTTTCCTGGACAGGATGATTCGCACCATGATGCCCAAATTTCATTTTCATGGTTTTGGCGCCACTGGCCAGCGCCAATAATTGATATCCCAGACATATCCCGAAGACAGGGATTTTTTGATCCAAAATAGATTGAATAGTGGTAATTGCATAATCGCAGGGCTCCGGATCTCCAGGGCCATTGGAGAGAAACACACCATCCGGTTTCATTTCCAGCACTTCCTTCGCCGGAGTTTTTGCTGACACCACAGTGACCCGGCAACCTCGGTCAACCAATAACCTAAGAATATTCTTTTTCACGCCAAAATCATAGGCAACCACGTGTTTTATCAAGTTATTGCCATTCTTGTGACCTTGCCCCAGTTTCCAGACTCCTTCCTGCCATTGATAACTAGCTTGGGTGGTTACTTGTTTTGCCAAATCCATGCCCTTCAGTCCGGAAAAATCGGCTATCAGGGATTCTGCTTGTGCTGAATCAATGCCTTCCCCAGCTAAAATGCAGCCACGTTGCGCACCTTTGTCCCGCAAAATCCGGGTTAATTTTCGGGTATCAATATCGGCGATAGCAACAACCTTGTTCTCCAGTAAATATTCTGGCAAACTCTTTTCACATCGCCAATTGCTGGCCAGCAAAGGTAGGTCACGAATCACCAAACCACTGGCATAAACCTGATCCGATTCATTATCCTCAGCATTGGTGCCTACATTGCCGATATGTGGATAGGTTAATGTTACGATTTGTCTGGCATAGGAAGGATCACTAAGAATTTCCTGATAGCCGGTTAAAGAAGTATTAAAAACCACTTCACCGACTGCACTACCATCATACCCAATAGATTGACCATGAAACACGGTCCCATCTTCCAAAACCAGCATTGCGGGTTTTTTCAAAATCTGCCACCTCAAATATGCAAAACGGGAGGAACTCAAGGTTCTTCCCGCAAAAAAATAATAACAGCTAATTTTACGAAATTATCGTGAATGGGTCATTATTATTTTTCCCTGCCATGAATCCTCATCAACAATCATTATGCCCCAAAAAAAGTATCATCCTCATCAAAGTTAAAAGCCTTTAACATAAAACCCATCCGTCAAAAAAAATAATATGAACTAAACTAATGATTAAGGGCATACATTGAAAACAGTTTCTAGTTTGAATCCTCGGTTAAATAATGTGATTTGTTCACATTTCATTAGTGAAAAACTCACCGATAAATTTTTAGATATTCGGCACAATGAACTCAACTTCAAAAATGCAACATAGAGGAAAAGTCATGGAAACAAATTTCAATCAAAATGACCCACTTTCATTTTTATCTCATGAATTTAACGATCAGGATTTTTACGGCTTACAGTATGTTCTCGAAGATTTATTCAATGAAAAAAAACCAGCATTAACGCAACAAACGCCACAAGATTGGTACGGACTTTCTGATTTGATTATTTGATGCCCTATTTGGCCTGAATTAGCTAAGTCCTTTGAAACAAAATCAGGTTTGATTTTTCAGAAACACTCTGTTCAAAGACTTTGAAATCCGTTAGAAGAGAAAAGGCATCCCTGCCCAAAATACTGATCCACTTTATCTATTGACTAGAAACTGTCTGATTACGGATAATTCTACTGCAACAATGAAAAATATAATTAGTCATCGACTAGATTGCTATCAGCAGTAACTGCACTGTCACTCCATAAATAGCTATCGCTCCATAAATAGCTATCTGACCATAAGTAACTATCACTCCAAAGATAACTGTCAGACCACAAGTAGCTGTCACTCCAAAGATAGCTGTCGCTTTTCAAGTAACCATCACTCCATAAATAACTATCGTTCCACAAATAACTGTCGCTCCAAAGATAACTATCGCTCCATAAGTAAGATAATGACCATTCTTCGCCACCCCATAATACCGAGGTTTTATCAAAACCGATCATACCGGTTTGTTCGTCACGATATACCCGAGGAGAAGTTGCATTATCAACAAACCCAGTTTCATCAAGGGCTGCTTTAATATTCAAAACACCCGCGCCGGTTGCAAATATACTGTTTACGCTGAAAAATACACTTTTGGAATTCTGTAACATACTGAATGTAAATCGATTATTATGGATGCAGTGAGGTATTTTTGACCGTAAAAAGTATACATCAGCGACTCCAGGCTTGGTAGCAGAACGCATCAGACGTGCTTTAATAGTATCAGGTGTTAATGTCGGATCTTTTTCCAACATCAAGGCCACTGCACCTGTAACCACTGCGGCAGACATACTGGTTCCGGAAAGTTGAAAGTATTCAGATCCTTTTTGCTTCGGAGCCGAAACCATTCTGTTTTTAAAGTTCTTTTCCATATAAGATCGGCTGGCTTTGGGAGCAATAACTCGGTTACCCGGCGCCAACAAATCCGGCTTGACGAAATGATCGCCTTTGGTTGGTCCCATTGATGAATAACTGGAAACAATATCATTACTTGGATCATTATCTCCCCAATGAGTTATTGAACCGACGGTAATCACTTTTGATGAATTGCCAGGTGAAGTAATGCTACCATATCCAGACTTACCATTATTTCCAGCCGAACAAACCACAACGATACCTGCATCCCAAAGAGCTTCTGCAGCCTGGACTAACGGATCATCGCTGGCAGATTCAAAAACCGGGTGTCCCAATGATAAATTAACGACTCTAATATCGTAAGCATCTTTATTCTCAAGCACCCATTCCAATCCTTCAATCACATCAGAAGTCAGACCAGCTCCTTGATCATCCAGCACTCGTAAAGAAAGAATATCTGCTCCTGGAGCTACACCCCGGTATAAACCATTGGATTTTTTTCCCGTTCCTGCAACAATCCCAGCAACATGATTACCATGACCGTAGACATCTATTGTCTTGTCGTCAGAAACAAATGATTCAACAACCAGCGGTTTTAAATCATGATGCTTGGCAAAACCGGAATCTAGTACAGCAACTGTCACCCCTTGTCCTGTATAAGACATTTCAAATAATTCTGGGTAACTAAACCCTACAGATGACGGGAGACTTTTCGTTGTCGTTGTGGTGACTGAATTTTTTTCCCCTAAATTAACTACAGGATGATCTAAAGAAATCATAGCCACATCAGCATCCATTGATAAATTATTAATTTCACCAGCCGGTAAAGTAATCGCCTGGCCTTTAATTTTTTTCAGTTTTCGCCGAATTTTGCCATGCTTTTTGTTGATTTTGTCCTGGTGTTTAAATTTAAGATCATGTTTATAAGTTACAATTAAATCAACCATTTCAGTAGGTGCTTTTTTTGCGGCTCTTTTTGCATTTTTGCTCAATCCGCCAGCCAACACTACTGAGCTGGAAAAAATCATCGCAGTCACTACACTACCGATAATGGTGGAAATTGCAGTTTTATTCATTTGTTGTCTCTCCATTCAAAAAAGTTTGATTGTTTCGAAGTTTACGTTTTACTT
>JALSJK010000174.1 GCA_026989395.1 Methylomonas sp. | reverse complement strand
CCCAGACCTGCAGAAAAATGCCCGCCTGACTGGCTCACCGTATGGGTCAGGAAATTCCGAAGCTCCTTGGCCAGTGGCTCAAGTTGGGATTTCTTGAGCCGGCGAAGATCGGCCGGGGTGTTGATTTTGTCGAGGAGCGGATAGTTTCCTGATTGAGTCATTAATTTTAATCGTTTGGTGACAAATTTGAAATGCGGGCCATTATATCAGAGTGTTTTACTCGGATATTAATATTCCCTTTGAATTATATAAAGTGAAAGATCGCGTAATAAATCAGCTTCCGTGCCAAAAATACTCAGGCTTTCAATAGCTTTTTCATGAAGTGCCTGGGCTTTTTCTTTGGCGCCTTTCAAGCCTAATAAAGCTGGATAAGTCGGTTTGTTGCTGTTTTGATCTTTGCCCTGGGTTTTGCCTAGTGTTTCGGTATCACTTTCCTCATCGAGAATGTCATCTTTCACCTGAAATGATAAGCCAATGCATTTTGCATAATGATCAAGCTTGTTAGCGATATCTGGAGCAATATCCGGATCAGCAAGTGTGGCAAGTTGTACGCTGGCTCTAATCAAAGCGCCGGTTTTATGAATATGCATGTTTTCCAGTTCCGGCAGTGTCAGTTGCTTGCCAACGGATTCCAGATCAATAGCCTGTCCGCCAACCATACCTTCTGAGCCGCTGGCCTTGGTTAACGCTGTAATCATCTTGATTCGTTGTTCGGGGCTGGCTCCCATGCTGGGATCATTGGCCAGCGTTTCAAAAGCCAAGGCCTGTAATGCGTCTCCTGCGAGAATGGCGGTCGCTTCATCAAAAGCGACATGACAGGTTGCCTTGCCACGTCTTAAATCGTCATCATCCATGGCAGGCAGGTCATCATGAATCAAAGAATAAACATGAATAAACTCAACAGCACAGGCAGGACCATCTAGAACTTCCGGGTTTAGCCCCAATACTTTTCCGGTACAGTAAGTGAGCATTGGGCGCATCCTTTTACCACCTTCCAAAGTGCTGTAGCGCATGGCTTGATGTAATTTTCGGGGTAACAAGTTTGCTTTGGGCAGTCGGGCATCAAGTGCTTTTTCAACTCGGGTTTGGCAACTAGCTAAATAATCTTTTAATGCATTACTCATCAGTGAAAGGTTCCAAAGTTTGTTGGCCATTTTTTTTCAGTAAAATCTGAACTTTTTGTTCAGCTTCCTGCAAGGCCTTTTGACAGGTTCGGGTTAATTTAATGCCGCGTTCAAAATATTCCAGTGATTCTTCAAGGGTAATATCCCCTTTTTCCATTTGCTCGACGATTTTTTCAAGTTCGGTCAGGGAATCTTCAAATAAAGTCGCGCTTTTTTTTCTTGGCATATAGATATTGCACAGATTAATGATAGGATGTAGCGCGCCATTATATATGAAAAACCAGCAAAATTAAGACAAAAACCAGAATGAGCAATACATATAACGCAGCAGCAATTGAAGTTTTAACCGGGCTTGAGCCAGTACGCAAACGACCCGGAATGTACACTGATACCACGCGGCCAAATCATTTGGTTCAGGAAGTGGTTGATAACAGTGTCGATGAAGCAGTCGCTGGCCACGCCAGTAAAATTGAGGTGCAGTTATTTCAGGATGGTAGTGTTCAGGTGACAGACAATGGTCGCGGGATGCCGGTAGATGTTCATCCAGAACAAGGGATACCCGGGGTTGAAGTGATCTTGACCCAACTACATGCCGGCGGAAAATTTTCCAACAAAAATTATCAATTTTCAGGGGGGTTGCACGGGGTTGGCGTCTCTGTTGTCAATGCGCTTTCCAGCAGGCTGGAAGTGGAGGTCAAGCGAAATGGCAAGATTTACCAAATGGCTTTTGCAGATGGCGACAAACAAATTGATTTAGCTGAAACAGGAACAGTAGGAAAATTAAACACCGGTACTCGCATTCGATTCTGGCCGGATCCAAAGTATTTTGATTCTCCAAAACTGTCACTCATTAAATTGCAACATATTCTGCGCGCCAAGGCAGTGCTTTGTCCGGGACTGAAAATCAGCTTATGGGTTGAGCAAGGTGATGAACAATGGCAATGGTGTTATGAAAATGGTTTGGAGGAATATTTATTAGCCAAGCTTGAGGATAATGAATTTTATCCCGATCCTCCCTTTATGGCAAAAATGGCTGGTGAGCATGAGGCTGTGGAATGGGCGATTGTCTGGACAACAGAAAGTTTGCCAGAAAGTGTTGATGAAAGTTATGTCAATTTGGTACCGACTCCACAAGGAGGTACGCATGTCAATGGCTTTAGGGCTGGCTTGACTGATGCTATTCGTGAGTTTTGTGATTTTAGAAATCTGTTGCCGCGAGGAGTCAAAATTGCGCCGGAAGATATTTGGGAGAATTGCCATTATGTACTTTCTGTAAAACTTGAAGATCCTCAGTTTTCTGGGCAAACCAAGGAACGATTAAGTTCCAGGGAATGTGTGGCGTTTGTTTCTGGCGTTGCCAAGGACACTTTTAGTTTGTGGTTAAATCAGCATCCAGAGGCAGGCGAA
Organism: Methylomonas sp.; assembly: GCA_026989395.1. Lineage (GTDB taxonomy): Bacteria > Pseudomonadota > Gammaproteobacteria > Methylococcales > Methylomonadaceae > JALSJK01. Next base: position 5,080 of record JALSJK010000174.1, on the reverse strand, counting down.
AAAATTGCTGAAATTATTATTCAAAGCGCTCAAAAACGCTTAAAATCAGCGAAAAAAATTGTTCGGAAAAAAATTTCAGCAGGGCCGCAGTTGCCAGGGAAGTTAGCAGATTGTACTTCGCAGGATATTTCCCGCAGCGAGCTGTTTCTGGTCGAAGGGGATTCCGCTGGAGGTTCCGCCAAACAAGCGCGTGACCGGGAATTTCAGGCCATTATGCCGCTTCGTGGCAAAATTTTGAATACCTGGGAAGTTGATCCGAATCAGGTGATGGCCTCGCAGGAAGTGCATGATATTGCAGTTGCCTTGGGAATTGAGCCGGGTTCTGAAGAGTTAAAAAATTTACGTTATGGCAAGGTTTGTATTCTTGCCGATGCCGATTCAGACGGCAATCATATCGCAACATTAATTTGTGCACTATTTTATAAGCATTTTTCGGCCCTGGTGGCAGCCGGCCACGTTTTTGTGGCGATGCCTCCGTTATATCGAGTTGACGTGGGGAAACAGGTTTTTTATGCGCTGGACGAGTCTGAACGGCAAGGGGTGCTGGATCGAATCAAGGCGGAAAAATTAAAAGGTAAAGTCAATGTTCAGCGGTTTAAGGGATTGGGTGAAATGAATCCATCCCAGCTACGGGAGACCACCATGAATCCTGACACCAGGCGTTTAGTGCAATTGACCGTTGAAGATGATGACGATACTAATAGCCAACTGGATTTATTGTTAGCAAAAAAACGATCACAGGATCGAAAGTTATGGTTGGAAGAAAAAGGTAATCTGGCAGATATTTAATCTGGAAAAATTATGAACAAGCAAGATAAATCATTAACCATGTCGGTTTTGATGACACCGGATATGGCAAACTTTTCCGGGGTAGTCCACGGTGGCGCACTGTTAAAGTTGCTGGATCAAGTGGCCTACGCCTGTGCAGTGAAATATTGCAAGCATTATGTGGTAACAGTTGCGTTGGATCAGGTTTTTTTCAAGCAAAAAATCAAGGTTGGGGAGTTAGTCACTTTTTACGCCAATATCAATTATGTTGGCCGAACTTCAATGGAGGTTGGTATTAAGGTAGTGGCTGAAGATTTACGCTCCAATGAGCAACGTCATACTAATTCCTGCTATTTCACGATGGTGGCGATTGATGAGGAAGGAAAGAGTGTTTCTGTGCCGGAATTGATCTTATGCTCCGAGGTAGAACGAAAGCTTTACGAGGCAGCAAAAGCTAGAAAGCAAATTCGTAAGGAAATTATGGAGAAAAATACGGAACTCCATGTGGAGTTATCGAAGGAAGGTCTATAAAGATTGTTTGCTTTTTGAGCATGCCGTTATGATGTCCTTATATCGCGGTTATTTTTGTTAGAATAGCCGATTGTCCTTTGTTTTGTATCTAATCAGGAGTCAATAATGCGGAGAATTCCACATTTTATCTTTGTTGTTTTAATTTTATTAGTAGGAATCAATATGTTTTCAATGGCGAATGCAAAATCTGCAGAAGAGAATAAAAAAGCAGGGGCTGCTTTTCTTGTCGAAAATGCCAAAAAAGAAGGAGTAGTAACTACTGCCAGTGGGTTGCAATATGAAATTTTGAAACAAGGAGATGGTGCAAAGCCTTCTGCTACAGATAATGTAACGGTTCATTATGAAGGTAAAACGCTGGATGGCAAGGTGTTTGATAGTTCTTATAAACGCGGAACACCAGCAACTTTTCCGTTAAATCGTGTTATCGCTGGCTGGACAGAGGGCGTACAGTTAATGCAAGAGGGATCAAAGTACCGTTTTTATATTCCTTCGGATCTGGCTTATGGCCCTCGTGGTGCAGGATCTGATATTGGTCCGAATGAAACACTGATTTTCGATGTCGAGCTTATTGCCATTCAATAAGAATTCAGCTGTAATGATGTTCTCAAAGCCTTATCCTTGCGATAAGGCTTTGTTGGTTTTGCAATACGGAAAAAATGACCATGCAACAATTTTTTGCAACAACACCTAAAGCGCTGGAATCCATTTTAGCGGCTGAACTGGCTGAATTGGGTGCTCAAGATATTCGGGAAACAGTTGCTGGTGTTTCTTTTAGTGGATCATTGGAAATTGCATATAGAGTCTGTTTATGGTCCAGAATTGCAAACAGGGTATTGTTGGTTCTGGATACATTTAATGTTTCATCACAGGATGAACTGTATCAAGGCATTTACAAGATGAATTGGTTTGAGCACATGAAACCGGAGAGCAGTTTTGCGGTTTCTTTTCATGCCAAAAATTCATCAGTCATTAAAAACACTCATTTTGGCGCGTTGAAGGTCAAAGATGCGATTGTTGATCAGATGCGCAAAAAATTTCAAAAGCGGCCCTCTATTAACATCAAAAATCCTGATCTCAGAATCCATGTTTATTTACAAAACGAAACGGCGCAACTAAGTCTTGATCTTTCAGGCGATAGCCTGCATCGGCGCGGTTATCGGGATATTAATATCAAAGCGCCGATTAAAGAAAATCTTGCGGCTGCAATGCTGGTACGCAGTCATTGGTCAGAAATTGCCAAACAAGGCGGTACGCTTTTAGATCCCATGTGCGGCTCAGGCACCTTGTTATTGGAGGGAGCATTAATGGCTGCAGATTATGCGCCGGGTTTGTTGACCAGGCAATTTGGGTTCTTACGATGGAAACAACATGACCCAATCAGTTGGCAAAAGCTGCTTGTTGAAGCAGAGCAACGAAAAGAGGCAGGTATCAATAAATTACCGACAATTGTGGGTTTTGATCAAAATCGTCATACCATGAATGCAGCTTTGCAGCATATAGCGAATGCTGGATTACAACAACATATCCATATCGAACGTCGAGATTTAAAAAATGCTAAGCCTGCCGAAAGCTGGCAGCCGGGCTTGGTTATTTGTAATCCGCCCTATGGTGAGCGCTTGGGTGAGCAAGAAGAAGTTGCTGAGTTGTACCAGCAATTTGGACATGTTCTTAAAAATCATTTTGTTAATTGGCAGGCTACCATGATTATTAGTAATCCTGAGCTGGGTTTCCGGCTTGGGGTACGTTCAAAAAAACCAATTACCTTATATAACGGCGCAATTGAATGTAAATTGCTGCGGATGGATATTCAGGAGCCAAATTTTTTTGTTCCGAAAGCCAAAACCCAACAACAACGATTGCATGAAATCAATGCCAGCAGCGAGGTTATGGAAGAAAAAACCGGTGCAGAAATGTTCGCAAATCGTTTGCGCAAGAATTTAAAAAAACTCACTAAATGGGCGCGGCGAGAACAGATACAATGTTATCGAATCTACGATGCAGATTTACCTGAATATGCAGTTGCCGTAGATATTTATCATGGCGATAAAATCTGGGTAAATGTTCAGGAATATGAAGCGCCCAAGTCTATTGATCAGGTCAAGGCAAATCAACGTTTGGCTGGAGTCATGGCAGAAATTCCAAAACTATTGAATATTAATAAAGATCAAGTTTTTCTGAAAATCAGACGCAAGCAAAAAAATACCGATCAATATGATAAACAGGCGGATTCCCGTCGTTTTCATATTGTGGAAGAAGGAGCATGTAAATTTTTGGTCAATTTTGAAGACTATTTGGATACCGGCTTATTTGTTGATCATCGGCCGATCCGTTTTATGATTCAACAGCAATCAAAGAGTAAGCGTTTCCTGAATTTGTTTGCCTATACCGGAACTGCGACCGTTCATGCGGCGGTCGGCGGGGCAAAATTGACAACCACTGTCGATATGTCAAAGACCTATCTTGAATGGGCAAAACAGAATCTTGCATTGAATAAGATTCAAGGGGAACATGAAATCATTCGTGCTGATTGTATGGAATGGTTAGCGCAAGAGGCAAACAAAAATCAGCCCAGGCAATATGACTTGATTTTTCTGGATCCGCCAACGTTTTCCAACTCCAAGCGAATGGATAATAATTTTGATGTTCAGACAGATCATGTGAAATTAATATTGGATTCAGTTGAATTATTGGCGCCGGGTGGAATTCTCTATTTCTCGACAAATTTTCGCCGCTTCAAGTTGGATAAGCCTGCCTTGTCAGATTTGACAGTGGAAGATATAAGCGAGGAAACTATTCCGGAAGATTTTAAAAGAAATCAGAAAATTCATTATTGTTGGAGAATCCAGGAATGATGCGTAGAGTCAGAATATGGGTGTCAGGGCGTGTGCAGGGCGTTTGTTTCCGCGCTGCCACACAGCAACAAGCAAACAAATTATCACTAACCGGATACGTAAAAAATTTACCGGATGGACGGGTTGAGATTGTAGCTGAAGGGTCTGACACTGCCTTGCAAAAATTAGAAGATTGGAGTCATAAAGGGCCGCTAATGGCAAAAGTGGAAAATGTGATCACTTCTGAAATAGCGATTACAGAACCGTTCAGTGATTTTAAAGTGAAATAGATGGAGAAAAGCATGAGCAAAAGCAGTTTAGTAAAATCAATTTTATCCGTACTGACGTTAGGATTAATGGCTGGGACAGTACTTTCAGCCGAAAAAATGATTGCACCAACACCAAATGGTATCGAAATTCCAAAAAATTACAAAAACTGGCAGATGATAGCGGTTTCTCATCGAACTGATAATCAAACTTTACGAGCCATTCTGGGAAACCCGCTGGCTGTCAAGGCGGCCAAACAAGGTAATACAAAACCTTGGCCCGATGGTGCAATCCTGGCTAAAATTGTCTGGAAAGATTCTGATCATCCATTGTGGCAGGCGGCCACTGTACCCGATGCTTTAGTTCATGCAGAATTTATGATCAAGGATAGCAAAAAATTTCCCGCAACAGAGGGCTGGGGATTTGCAAGATGGAGTGGAATGGAGCAAAAACCCTATGGTAAGGACGCTTCTTTTGCTTATGAATGTTTAAGCTGTCATCAACCAGCAAAAGCGAATGATTATGTTTTTACAAAATCAGCACAATTGCCTTAATTTTGTATACTATCCACGATCAAGAATACCCGGCTTTGCCCTCAATAATCTGAAACTTTTCATTCAACAATGCACGCAAAGGAGCATGATGCTCATCGAGGTTGTCGAAGAAGTTTGTACAAGCCTGTT
>JALSJK010000173.1 GCA_026989395.1 Methylomonas sp. | reverse complement strand
AGAAAAATCAATAGCAGGCAGAGAGTTAACATTGCCAGACAATTTGTAAGTAAATGAGCCAGGCATATACAAGGTACCTAGATCACCATCAAATGCAGTTAATTGTGCAGTTGAGCCTTCCCCATTTGCCAATGAAATCAGACCGGCACCGGCATCATAATTAATATCCAAATCCTGTGTATTCAAATCTGGAAATTGGGTTACCAAGCCCAAAGGGGATGGAATACTAACCGCAGATGCAGTGCCAACTACAAAAATAAACAATAATGGTAAAAATTTCAAAAAACTTTTCATTTTTATTTGCTCCTATAAAAAAGTTATACATTCAACTTCAATTTAATTACCGGCCTCAACACCCTGTCGAGGCCGGACTTACATCAACTACTTACAATTTCCGTCCATGGTTTTTTATATGATGATCGTGATTAATCATCGTCATCACGACCCTTCCACTTGCGGTCATGGTCATCATCATCGTCGTCATCACGATCCTTCCACTTGCGGTCATGGTCATCATCATCGTCGTCATCACGATCCTTCCACTTGCGGTCATCGTTATTTGATCCAGAATTGTTTCCATCATTTGAACCAGCGCCGCCCGAGCAATTAGTTAAATTAACATTCAGATCACCCTGGCCATAGTGGACCTTCTTACCCCAGCGATACTTCTTGTAGGTAATCCAGTGTCCTAAACCAAAATCCACATTCCATTGATTCGCTCCATCTCCCATCTGGACAAACATTCCTTTTTTGGATGACAACACCAACACATTGCCTTTACTACCATCAAACCCAGTCAACTTACCTGAGAAAATTTTGTAGTATTGCCAAGCATTGATATCAACAGGCCCGCCATTTTGCGAATATGCAGGTCTTTTCAGACCACTGGTAAACGGATTGTTTACATTATCTGTTTTACCAGACAATTTAATTTCCATATTGTACTTGAACTTGCGATCATACTTGTACATCAACGTACCCGTCAGCATCGCCTTGCCATCCTTATCTTCAACCAACTTTCCATTTTTTATTACAAATGGATAACCGTTGTAAATAAACGCATAGCCGCCACCATTCCAGACATTGTAATTATCCTTCGGTGCATCGACAGCATTACATGCTAGAGGCTCTGGATCTGGGTCAGTTGGAGGATCGACTGGATCTTCATCACAAACAGCTGATACTTTCAGGTTATCCAGAACACCACCATATCCATTCATGTCCATGGCTTTTAGCTCTAGGCGTACAGTCTCACCCGTTCCTTCAAGAAAGTAGGTGTGATGAGACCATTTAAACTTGCCTCTACTGGTTAGCTTATCGACAACCTTGCCATTCCAAAGTACCTTGATGCCACTGGGCTTGAATCCTCTTCTACCAGAATAGTCCAGTTCAAATTTATAGATTTGTCCCGGTTTGGTTTCAATATCCAGATACAGGTTGGATGGATCCCAGTCATTGGCTTCCAACTCGATGACATAATTATTATTCCATTTGCCACCATATGCTTCTTCCATACCAACTTCGATATGTTGATTTGGATTATCAGTGCTCCAACCAATCAAACCAGGAGCATTATTCAGGATAGCCCAAGATTTTCTGGTAAGACCCTGAAAATCAACAAATGAAATGTCTTCTGGAACGCAGTCTGGAGTTTTATAGCCGAAGTCTACATCCTGATTGTTTTCATTAGCTGCTAGGTCTAACTCCGCCTTATTTGGCGTACCTAAGCCATCAAGATCATAAGTCTGCTCTACCCCATCAGGCAAAGTAGCCGGATCAATAGTGACTTTATAAAAGCCAGCAGACAAATCTGGGAAGTTATACTTTCCTGAAGCATCCGTAGTCATATCAATGTTGATATCGAAAGTATCATCACCATCGGTATCACCCATTAATGTTACTTTTACTCCTGAAATACCTTCTTCGCCATTGTCCTGCTCACCATTACCATTGGCGTCAATCCAAACAGTATCTCCGATGGAACCCGTTTGCTCTTCTTGATAGCCAAAGTCGACATTCAGGTTAGTTTGATCCGTACCCAGACTTAACACCGCCTTATTAGGTGTATCAATGCCGTCCAAATCAAATGTTTGATTTACATCAGCTGGCAAAGTACTTGGATCAATAGTGACTTTATAGCTTCCTTTTGGCAAATTCGAGAAGTCATATAGCCCTGAACCATCAGTGGTGGTATCTATACTAAACTCAAACGAACCATCGGAATCAGTATCACCCATCAAGGTTACGTTAACACCGGCAATACCGCTTTCATCTGGATCTTTGACACCATCGCCATTTTCATCCAGCCAAACCAGATCACCAATTCTGCCGAGATGGCGATAACCAAAATCAACAGTCAGATTAGTCTCTTGCGGACCAAGAACTAACAATGCTTTATTTGGACTATCTATACCATCCAGATCAAAAGTCGGATTAATATCTGCTGGAAGCGTTGCAGGATCTACTGTTACCTTGTAACTGCCTTGAGGCAGGTTAGGGAAACTGTAAGTACCCGCAGAGCTGGTTACGGTTTCAATACTGAAATCAAAGGTATCGTCTCCATTCAAATCACCCATCAAGGTAACCTTAACGCCAGAAATACCATCTTCACCATTTTCTTTGGCGCCATTGGCATTATTGTCACGCCAGATTAAGTCACCAATCATGCCTTTTCCGGTATAACCGAAATCAAGACGAGGATCATTCTGACCAGCTGCTAAATTAACCGTAGTGGTATTATCAAGCGTACCATCCAGATCAAAAGTCTGATTTAATCCCGTTGGCAAGGTTGAATCTTCAACCGTGACGGTATATGTACCGGCTGGCAATTTATCAAAGCCATAGATACCATTGCTGTCAGTTTCGGTTGTCTGAGTAAAATCAACAACACCATCATTATTGATATCACCTGTCAAGACCAAACGAGTACCAGTGAGACCAGGCTCAGAACCATCTTTGCTGCCATTGGCATTAAGATCAAGCCAAACCAGATCACCCAAGCTAGCTGTGCCAGTGTATCCAAAATCAACATCCAGTCGACTTCCTCCTGGCTGCAAATCAGCTTCGGCCATATGATCTAACGTACCATCCAGGTCAAAAGTCTGCGCTAACCCTGCAGGTAAACTATTGGCATCAACAGTAACCTTATAAGTTCCGCCCGGTAAACTGTCGAACATATAACGACCAGAAGCATCAGTAACAGCAGAATCTGTAAAATCTACTACTCCATCACCGTTGGTATCTGCTTCTATTTTAACTGTAACTCCTGAGATACCCGGTTCATCTGCATCCTGGGTTCTATCAGCATCAAGATCCAACCATACGGTATCACCTAATGCACCAGAGCCTTTGTAGCCAAAATCAACTGATGCATCATCTTCTCCAGGTGTCAGATTGATAGTAGCCATGCCATCTTTGTTACCGTCAACATCAAAGGTATTGACATCGACACCAGCCGGTAAAATAGATGAGTCGACTGTAATTTTGAAATCACCAGCAGGTAACATACCGAACGAATAGAAGCCAGTATCATCTGTGGTTTGTTCGCGGACGAACTCTTTCACGCCATCGCCATCAATATCGGCTACCAAAGTAACTTTGACGCCAGGCAAACCTTCCTCGCCTGCATCCTGCTGGCCATTACCATTGGTATCCAACCAGATGGTATCACCAATGGATCCACTACCTTTGTATCCAAAATCAGCATTAAGTACTGCTTCGTCATTTGCAGTCAAGGTTACAGAAGTAGTATCTGGTGTTGCAACCCCATCTAAATCATAGGTTTTAACATTAAAACCTGCAGGTAATGTTGTTGGATCGACTGTTACCGTATAATCACCAACGCAAAGTTCGTTGAACAAGTACATGCCGCTAGTTGCAGTGACAGCAGTTTGAGTGATACCCATGCCGGAAACACTTATGGTAACACCACTAATCCCTTGTTCATCATCATCCTTAACGCCATTGCCATTATGATCAAACCAGACATAATCTCCAATGCTGCCGGTACAAGGTTCCGCGCTTCCCATAATCGCGCCAACTTTACCTTTGGCGCCACCACTCCAACTGGCGCCAAAATCACCTGTAAATACAACGTCACTGGCTTTACTTTCTGTTGCCAGAAAAATACCTAGCTTCTTACGGCCATAAAGGGAAGCTAATTGTCCACCCGTTATATCGAAACTCGCTTCAAAGGCATTTGTTGTTTGTCCCGGTTTGGGAACTGCAAAACCAAAATCTGAAATCTCAGCCGTTAACAACGTCCCTGAAAAATCGACAGTGCCATCGCCATCAACATCAACTTCCCCTGTAATAACCAGATCATCACCGGCTATCCCGGAATTAAGTGATCCATCATTGTTAAGCTTGAATTGAAGATTCAAGGCTTTTGTTGGGTTGATAATAGCAATTCCAGCATTTTTAAAAAATAATGGGTCTGCTTTAACTTTAAAAAGTCCGGTTGCAGCATCATATTCTGCTCTACCGGTATTGTTATATTGTATTGTTGGCGCTTCCAGATCTAATCCCAGCATCTGCGCCTGAACAGTACCCGCTATCGCTCCTGTTGCCAGAAGAATAGCGGCACTTATCGGTTTAAATTTCATATTAATCCCCTTTAATTAGTGATTATTTTATAAATTAAACATCATCTTCACCCCGCAATTGAGTAAAGAATTTGCTTACATCTTTCTCGTGAAAAACTAAGACACCCTCCTAATTTCAATAATAAAAAGTTTTCTGCTTTATAAACATGAACATATTTGCACATATCAGCCACAAAATAATTGTCCTATTTGGGTTAACAACTCACTTGCTTAAATTTTTCTTAGATTTTACAAGGGGAATTTATCATTAGGCGCAATAAATGTAAATAATTACTTACATATATGAAATTAAAGAAACTACAATGATTTTTCTGCCTTTACCTAAAGCAGAGTAACTTTCAGACAGTAACGGGAAAAGCTGATTATAAAAACGACAGGGGCACGGCTGGTGGGCTAAATATATCAGACTCTCTTGCCCAACAATTCAGCAAATCATTAACAACACAGATAATTTTGTCGACTACGAACCAACTTTGTATATTTATTGACTCTTCGACTAATGTCCACATTATTTGCAAAGAAAATGGCAATGCTTGCGGAAATTATGACGGGAGGGAGGAGTAAAGGGTATTGGTAAATAATCAAGTGCTTTTTGGCTATTAAAATAAATTGCCAAACCTGATCAAATGAAAAACCGCACTTCCTTGTGCGCTTGGACATCAATTAAAGTGGAATGACGCTAGTTTGGAAGGCTTTGTTGATCTTTTAATTGCTTTAATTCGCCACTGATGTCTTTTAGCTCGTCATCGATTTCATACAAACTGGGTAATCTTAGCTGATACTTTCGTGTTTCCCTTCGGGCATCAGCTTTGTTTTGTACTACTTTGGGTGTGATTAAAACAATCAATTCACTCTTTCTCTTCTTTCGATCTGTTTCCCCAAACAATACCCCTACATATGGCAGATCTTTTAACCAAGGAATCCCTGTCGTAACATCACTATAAGTTTCATCGATCAACCCTCCCAAAACAACTGTTTCACCACTATAGATAGCAACGGTTGTGTTGATTTCTCGATTAAGAATCGTAGGTGAATCAATATTTGATGTTTTAGTCTCCGTAGCCTCCTTAACACTTTGCTCTATTTCCATAATAACCACTCCATTGGCATTCACTCTTGGGGTTACTTTCAATTTAACACCGGTATCAGTCGACTCTATGCCACTATTTACGGCTGTTGTATTACTTACTCCAGCTCCAAGATTTGTCACTTCATTCGTTCGCGTAGGCACTTTGTTACCTACTGTTATAATAGCCTCTTGATTGTTTAACACCATGAGCGAAGGCGTAGAAAGCACATTAATATTATCATCTACACCAAAAGCATCAATTGCTGCCTGGACAGTATTTGAAACGTTACTGATTACATAAGAAAATCCACCCGTACTTGCCCCGGATGCAGCCGCAGCTGCTAATTGGCCAAGCTGAGCCATTCCTCTAGCAGCACCTGAACCTCCAGCTTCGGTTATTTTACCTTTCTCATCGGTAGATGAAGTTACCCCTCTATTGGTGCCAAGCCCCCAACTTACCCCATATTTTGTCTGCTCTGACAATCGCACCTCAATAATGGTAGCCTCAATTAACACCTGCAAAGGCATTACATCCAGCTCTTTAATTACTGCCTTTATGGTTTCATATTCCTGGGGTGTTGCAACAATTATGATGGAATTATTAGGCTCATCGGCAATAATCCTGACATCTCCAATTCCTGAAATATCAGGCGTCGAAGATCTTCTGCTAGATAAAGTTCTTCTTGCTGTTGTTTTCTTGGTTTTAGTCTTGGTTTTTTTATTCCTGCTGCTTATTTTGGTCGCTTTTCGACCAGCTGCTACAGTTGGCTCTTTAGTTTTCTTTTCTTTACCTGTAAAAATTTCATTTAATGTGGCTGCTAATTCATCTGCCTTAACATGCTGACAGCGGTAAACAATTACGCCACCACCAGCACTTCCAACCGCTCTATCCAAACGATTGATCCACAGCTTGATCTTATCCAGATACCGAGGCTGCGGGGTTATTGCCAGAATAGCATTCATACGCTCTATCGGAACCAGTTTGAACATTCCGGCCATTGGGCTGCCTTCTGCAAGGTTATAAACCGCTTCCAGCTCTTTATTAAGCGTTTCAACATCGCTATTTTTCAAGGTAAAAATGCCAAAAGACATCCCGGACATATAATCAACATCAAAAGTGGACACGGTTTGTTTAATGCTTTCCAGCTCTTTCGCTGTTCCTGCAACCATCAACAGATTTCTGGCCTTGTCTGCTCTGAGTATGGCTGTTCCCGACACCATCGGCTCAAGAATTTCCCGCATCTCTTCAACGCCAACATATTGCAGCGGCATAATTTGCACTTGATAACCCGCAGACTGACCCTTTCCCGCCACTTTGGTAGTCACGCCAGCTTTCAATGCACTGTTCAATGGTTCAATACGATACATACTGCCATCTTTAATTAGTGCCGCATTATTGACCTGTAATAATAATTCCAAAGTCGGCAATAATTCTTCTTTGGTTAGTGGTCTGGATGTCTGCAAGGTCACTTTTCCTACCACTTTAGGATTGACCATGTAACTTTCGCCCAGAGTATCGCTTAGAATTACCTTGATCACTTCGCTTAAAGCCGCATCTTCAAAATTCAAGGTGAATTTGCCAGTCGCTGAACTTTTTTTGGATTTTCCAGGCTTTACAACCGGATTCACAAATCGCCCCGTGCCACGATAAAACTCATCTTTGGGACCGCCATCGGCATCTTCAAGCCCTTTATTACTTAGCTGATCAAAAACCGTTTCCTGAACAACGACATCACTGGGATCCTCGGCAGGCACCATTTTCATTTTTTTATTGGGGTAAGGCCCTAAATGTTCACATGATGCCAACAAAGTAATACTGGCAAGAATAATAATAAATTTTTTCATGGCATTAATGTTTTTACAGTTCGTCATTTTCTTCCATCATCTGTGGCGCTGTTCGTTTCCTTGGAGATCTTGCTCTCCTTGGTGGTTTCAATTTAGGAGGTTTAGCCTGCTGTGGGCGCGGTTTTCTTAACGGTA
>JALSJK010000172.1 GCA_026989395.1 Methylomonas sp. | reverse complement strand
TCTTCGACAACCTCGATGAGCATCATGCTCCTTTGCGTGCATTGTTGAATGAAAAGTTTCAGATTATTGAGGGCAAAGCCGGGTATTCTTGATCGTGGATAGTATAGAAAAAATTCGTCTGGTAATTGAGGATTTGGAAAACTCAAATCCATGAATAGATTGCTTTATTTTTTTCTCCTCACCCCAACCCTCTCCATCAGGAGAGGGAGTAAAAAGCCCTCTCCTGATGGAGAGGGTTGGGGTGAGGAGATTCAAAAAAAAAATTCCAACCAAACGGGCTTCTCATACATTGAAGTTCTCGCCGCCAGCTTCATTCTGGCTGTCTGTATCACACCTGCGCTGGAAGCCTTATATTCGGGAGTTCAGGGAAGCAGCATTGCAGAAATAACTACCATTGATCTTTTTTTGTTGAACGGCAAGATGGAAGAAATGCTTAGCACGCCCTTCTCAGAATTAAGCACATCAGCCGCCACATCTGGCCCCGCAACACCGAGCAGCTATTCTGATGTCATTACTACTACAGATAACAGACAGCTTTCGCGTCTGGTCTATTTATCAAAATATGATGGAGATAATGCAGATGGTGATAATGATGGATTTACCGGAACTGATGATAATTTAGTCTGGATCAAGGTTAAACTTGATGGCACAGCCTATTCCGTGGAAAGTCTGGTTTCAAAATACAAATAACTGTTTTCTATTCGTTTTCATCTCTGGTTATTCCCCTCTTTCTTAAATAATTGTTCCCAAAGTATTTCCTATGTGAATAAATCACAAAAAAACCGTGTATTTTTCACCGACTTGTTTACCTTAAAACGTCACAATGTACCCGTACTTAACACAAACCAAGAGGAAATATCATGAAAAAATTAACTTTATTAGCAGTAAGCGCAGTTGTAGCAATGAGTTCAGCCACAGTCATGGCAAAGTCAGAAGTGAAAAAGTCAGTTCTGGTTAACCAGTCCATCAACAAAGGCAATGCCACAATTGCTGTTGGAAAAGATAACCTTGCAACAACCGGATCAATGAATATTAAAGATTCAAAGATCAAAAAATCTGTATTAGTCAACCAGTCTATCAACAAAGGCAATGCAACTATAGCCGTAGGTAAAGGCAACACTGCATCTACTGGTTCAATGACTGTTGAATAACGATTAGTCACAAGCCCAAAAAGCCCCTTTTAAAAGGGGCTTTTCATTCTCAACCAGATTATCCCAAAACAGTAGCAAGATGTTGTATTGGAGGAAGAATCAGCATTTTTGCCAACTGCAGAAGCAATAACGCAATTAATGGCGATAGATCCAGACCACCCAGATCAGGAATAATCCGGCGGCAGGCATTCAATAATGGTTCTGTCAAACTATGTAAAATTGAGGTGGCCGGATTATAAGCGCCTGGACTAATCCAGCTTAAAATTGCCCTCGCTATCACTGCAAAAACAAATATATTAATACCCAGAGAAATCAATTGCGAAACAGACAAGGCAAATAGCGCGCCAAAGCCAGCCATAACACCTTTTAACATCAGTATGCCGTAATCTGCGGCCATTTGCAGAATCAATGCAAATACCACGGAAGCGGTATCAATCTTGCCGATGGCAGGAATATATCGACGCAGAATTTTTAATGGGGGATGAGTGATTTTGACCAAAAACTGGGATATGGGATTACGGTATTCAGCGCCAGTCCATTGCAACAAAAATCGCAAAACAACTGCCAGGATATATAGTGACACCAAGGTATCGATCAAAAAAATGACCGGATCGGTAAGATAACTTGCACCCATTTATTTTTCTCCTAATTCTTTAGACATTTCAATTGACCGGTCACGTGCGGCCTTCAGTGCTTTTATCACCAGCGCCTCAAAACCGCCCTGCTGAAAAACCTCAATCGCCCGCTGGGTAGTTCCGCCGGGCGATGTAACATTAGCCCTGAGCTGACCGGGAGAATCCGGTGATTCCAGAGCGATTTTTGCCGCACCCAAAGCAGTTTGTTGCACCAGCAAACTGGCAACCTCCTCACTCAATCCTAATTCAAGTGCAGCTTTTTGCATTGATTCCATCAGCAGAAAAAAATAAGCCGGACCGCTACCCGATACAGCGGTAACTGCATCCAGTTCTGATTCGGCGCCCACCCAAACGGTGATGCCTACGGAACGTAAAATATTCTCGGCAAAATCCCGGTGTTCATCTAATACCTTACTATTGGCATGTAAAGCGGTTGCACCAGTTTGCACCAGTGCCGGCGTATTAGGCATACATCGGACGATAGCAATATTTTCCCCCAGCCACTTGGCTAGAGTCTGTTGGTTAATCCCCGCCGCAATTGAGATAACCAATCTATCATGCTCTTGCAGGCAATCAGAAATATTTGTTGCCACGGAATGCAATACTTGTGGTTTAACAGATAAAACAACTACATCGCAATGTTTAACAACATCATTATTATCGGTTGTGATATTTACTTCCAAATTGCTGTTCAGACTCTGCAATTTGGTTTCATCAAGATCGGAAACCCATATTTTTTGCGGGGAATGACCGCTGGCAATCAAACCACTCATTAGGCTGGCGGCCATATTGCCACCACCAACAAATCCAATGTTTTCTGAATGCATTATTTTTCCTCAGATTGAATGACAATTTATTTTGAGTTTTACGTTAATTTTCTGACCCTTTAATTTAATACCAAGCCCAACAAGTTTCTACTTCCTTTATTTTAAAGAACCAGCCAAAAGCAGATCGTGTTAATTATACCAATCCCGAACAGTTTTATTTTATTCTGTTTGTATTATGCTTTGGTTGATTCGGGGATTGGTTTAATCTTGATGCGTGACTGCATCATGGCTGAAACTACGCCTGCAAAAGATCGTACTGGGATATAGACAGAGTGCAAAAAAGAAGCCTCCTCCAGGTAAGAAGGGGATGGAACCTGAAGGAGGACGAACCAAGTCTCGAGGGGGTTGGTTCAATACCTTTTGCAGGTATCACTGTTTCGATATTTTCGGGGCACTAAAGTTCCCAATTTTTTAATTGGTTTCTGCCAACGCCGGGTTATTCATTGGCACAGTAACTCCAGCTTGCTCTTGTTCAGCGTTATTGTTGATCCAAGCCCATATTTGATGCCAAGCTGTTTCAGCGTGCAAATCCCGAAGCAGCATATGATAACCATCGGGAAAAAACACCAAGGTTCTATCGCCCATACTATTTTTGTGTAAATCCTGTAAAAATTTATTGACTGCATTTTCAGGTATCACCTGATCTTTCTCACCATACAAAAATAAGGTTCGGTATTTTTTAAGATATCGAGCATTTTTTAAAGCGATATCCATTAAATTGGCCAGGCCGTAAATAGCATCGACTCGGGTTGCCTTTATAACCAGCGGATCTCGCCCCTGCGCCCTGAGCATTTCAATATTATCGGAAGGAACAATTTCAAACCCCTTGCCTGTCAAAGTCAACCACGGCATGGTATGAGACAACACTGCCAGTAATGTGGTTTGATACCAGGGCATAGTTGCCTTGCCCCAAACTGCCGGCGCCGCTAAAATCAAGCCATCAACCGGAGGCGCATCTTTGCGAGTCATTGCTGCAATTACAACCGCGCCGCCCATGCTGTGACCTAGTACATAGACGGGAATACCGCGATGTTTGCGTCTAATCAGGTCAATAAAAGTTATCAAATCATCGGTAAGTCTATCGACTCCATGCCAATAACCGCGTGCGGGGCTTTGGCCAAAACCGCGTTGATCATAGGCATAACTGGCAATGTCAAGTTGCTTTAAAAAGACAGCGGGCATCTGAAAAAACTTACTGTAATCATTAAAACCATGCAGGGCAATAACTACCGCTTTAATATCAGTTTCAGGAAGCCATTTTTTTACTGGCAACACAAAGCCATCTTTTGTGACAAACCTGTCCTCAATCAATTGCGCCTGCTCGGTTAAATTGTCTGATTTATAAACCCTTGGTGAACAACCATTTAATATGAAGATTAAACACAGGGCAAAACTTGTTTTGCGTAATAACATAAATACCTTCAGCGGAACCCCTCAGTTTATTTCATAAACCATGATTCAATTTTCTGTATGACCAAGAGGATTCCGAATTATTCTCAATAAAATTTGATTAATTTTACCGGGTCTACTCTCTTTTATACTTTAGCTCATCTGCGAAAAGCTGCTTAACCATCATCATTATTACTTTCATACTAATTTTATATTGCTCTTAAGATCGTTCACGGAATAAGTTGAGCAATTGGTGCAGTATTTATTCGTATTCAAGGCGTAGAAGAGGGATAAAAACAAGCAATATGCGCTGAAATCAAGACTAAAACCGTTCCTGAAAAAAGGGGCTTGCAAAAATGTCTCTACGCCATTATATTAGACTATACTAATCTTGCAATATACTTTTGAATATCCTTTTTATGAATCGGGAGAATGAATATGACTCAAACCTGGGGGTGGCTGAAAGGAGGCATCGTTTTAGGACTTGTATTTCTTACCGCAGTGGCAATTGTTAAACCTATTGGCGTTTCAACCCAATACGTCATTGCCGACTGCTTGATATTTTGTAATGTCGATCCAGCCCTGGCCCAAGAAATACCACAAGAAGATGGCAGTGTTATTTATAAAAGCTCAAATCCTTACTTGAATAAAAGTAAAGGGAAATACGTCAAAGCGGCAAAAAACCCTGGTAATTATGGCTTTGTATTTGTTCTCGCCATGTTCGTTGGAGGCTGGCTTGCCGCCAAATTTGGAGGACCAACCGTTGCCGATGATGAAAAATGGATTCCCCGCGTATGGCGTGAAAATATAGGGCCTTCATGGGGGAAACGCATGGCAGGAGCATTTTTTGCCGGCTTTATGATTTTATTTGGTGCCCGTCTCGCTGGAGGTTGCACCTCGGGCCACATGATGAGCGGGATGATGCAAACATCACTAAGCGGCTACTTGTTTGCAATTGGCGTTTTTACTATTGCCGTTCCTGTCTCAATCCTTTTATTTCGTCGATAACGGAGGATTCTATTAATGTTGAAACAAATTATTCTGGGTTTACTATTCGGCGGTGCATTTGGTTTTGTCCTACATAAAGTTCAAGCTACTGATCCCAATAAAATCGTTGGTTTTCTGCGCTTGACAGACATGCACCTTGCCAAGGTAATTTTGTTTGCTATTGGTTTTTCCAGTTTTCTGTTATTTATTGGCCTTGCTATAGGGCTTGTTCCTGCATCACACATTCATGTCAAAGCATCTTATCTGGGCGTCATTCTGGGCGGCTCGATTTTTGGGCTTGGTTTTGGGCTTGGCGGTTATTGTCCAGGCACAACCGTAGCAGCCTGGGGCGCAGGACGTAAAGATGCCATCTTTATGATTCTAGGTGGACTCGTAGGAGCCTGGGTGTTTGTGCTTTGTTATGGCTGGCTGTTGAACAATATGTCCTGGCTGTTTGATTCTGTTGTATCAATAAATGAGACTAACAAAATCACACTTGCCGATACTGGCAACATAAAAAATCCAGCTCTTTTCAGCTTGCCTGGTATCGTTGTTGCTGGCGTCATCGCCATTATTTTTATGGTAGCTGCATTTTTGATTCCTGACCAAATTCGCAATACAACAACAGCATCCTGAACGCCTTAAAAAGGCATAACCGCGGATTATTTAAATCGCAGTTATGCCTTTTTCCGCATCGTGACCAGACAATCCTGCCTCAATAATTTTCTCGGCTAACCCGCCAAATCGTTCGGTTTTTTGCCTGATAGATTGTTCAAAAATATGTTTTTCCGCCGCAACTATGATTTTTTGTTTTGCTCGTGTTATTGCCGTATAAAGCAGCTCTTTACCTAAAACCTGATTCATTGCAGGCGGCAGAGCGATTAATATTTCATTAAATTCAGAACCTTGACTTTTATGAATGGTCATGGCAAAAATTGTTTCACAATATGACAATCGAGCCGGCAGATATTTTTTTACTCCAGATTCGTTTTGAAAATGCACCATTAATTGCCCTGAATTTTCATCATGTAAACAAATTCCTACGTCACCATTATAAAGATGCATGGCTGCATTGTTCTGAGTAACCATCACCGGCCGTCCTGAATACCATTCGCCTCGTTTATTAATAAGATTTAATGCCTGCAATCGCTGTTCAACCCGATTATTGATTTCCTGAGTGCCATTCTTTCCCTGTCGATTGGAACATAAAACCTGAAAGTTCAGAAAAGCCAGATAAATTTCCTCAAAGGCTGCAGTTTTTTTTACCAGTGCTAAATATTGACGCTGTTTCTCTACAATAAAAGCGATCAAGTCATCTTTTAAATAAACAATACTTTCTTGCTGTGCCTGTAAAAGCTGCCATGCTTTTGTAGCGTTTTGCTCATTGACAGCATCTGAAAATTCTTTGATGTTATCATCGAAACGAAATGATTTTTTCAGTTCCAGCGTACAAGCCGGCATGGCCCGGGTCAGATCGGCCAAGACAGCCCCTGCTTCTACTGACGCCAGTTGATCTTTGTCTCCCAAAAGCATCAAACGGGCGCCTGGCCTTAGCGCATCAACCAGTTTAGCCATTAATGCCAAATCGACCATAGATGCCTCATCAACAATCACCAGATCATGAGGCAAAGGCGCTTTGGCATGATGGTGAAAATAAGGGGATGGCGGTCTGGCACCCAATAGTCGGTGCAACGTTGTTACTGTTTCTGGAATTTGCTTAGCAATTTCATCTGAACAAGGAAGCTGCTTTTTACTTTTGCTAATGGCTTCCTGCAAGCGCATTGCAGCTTTGCCAGTCGGCGCGGCAAGGGCTATCAAAAGTGGTTTCTGAGCTATTTCCTGCAACAACGCCAGAATTTTCACTACTGTCGTGGTCTTACCGGTTCCCGGGCCTCCGGTAATGATGCAAAATGCTTGGGTGACCGCCACCTGAGCGGCTTTTCGTTGCCAGTCTATTAGTTCTGTTTTCATTCCAAAATACCGATCGAGTGCAGTCTCCAGATCCGGCGCTGAATATTTTTTCGCACTTAGTTTGACTATCTGTTCTGCTAATCGCCTTTCATACGACCAGTATCGATGCATAAATAAATAGCCATTATCCAATATTAATGGCGTTCGCCCCTGCTTGGAAACCAAACCGGAATCAAGAAGCAACAACTGATCCTGAGCATCGACAGCAATACAGCTATGACCATGATTTTGTTGAAAAGATAACTGTTTTACAAGCTCATAGAACCGCTGCTTTTGTTCCGCATTCAGTCTGCAGCGTTCAGATAAAAAGTGGGCGAAAGCCTTATCCAGCCGACTAGGTGTAAAATCTGTATTTATCATTATGAAATGCTGGCTAATATTATTGATCTTGCAATTATTATCTGGTGATAGAATAGTATTTCAATTTTGCATAAATTTCAGTTTTATTCCCCCAATGACCCTACGAGCTTTTGCAACTGGCGCAGTAATATCAATCACTCTGATTCTGCTTACCCTATCTGAGGCATTCGCCCATGGTGTGGATGCAAACACTAAACAGTTTTTATTAGGAAACCGGGGCATCGCTATACTATCCACGATCAAGAATACCCGGCTTTGCCCTCAATAATCTGAAACTTTTCATTCAACAATGCACGCAAAGGAGCATGATGCTCATCGAGGTTGTCGAAGAAGTTTGTACAAGCCTGTTT
>JALSJK010000171.1 GCA_026989395.1 Methylomonas sp. | reverse complement strand
GCGCGGGTCTTTTATGTTTGAAAAACATTCAATTATACTTTCACTCATGAGGCATTCCTTATATTTAAAATTAGAAATATCTCATAACTTACTTTTAATTAATATATTTTAATGCGTTTGCCCTGACTATCTTAAAAGGATAAAAACTGAAAAGATAGGTAATTTTCACATCTTTTGCAATATTTATATTGTAAAAGATGTTTTAACCTTCTAAAATGTAGTTGCTGAAAAGCTATTCAAAATGACTTTTTAAACCAACAACAGAGAAAAAATATGAGTGATTCTTTATTTGAAAAATTAGGCGGCGAAGGCGCCGTTAATGCAGCAGTCGATATTTTTTATCGCAAAGTGTTATCTGATGACACCATCAACCATTTTTTTGAAGGTGTTGATATGGAAAAACAAGCTGCAAAACAAAAAAACTTTATGACTATGGCGTTTGGCGGTCCCAATAACTACACCGGTGAAGACATGCGAAAAGGTCATGCACATTTGGTAGAGCGCGGCTTGAATGACGAACATTTTGATGCCGTCGCAGGCCATCTTAAATCAACACTGGAAGAACTGAATGTTGCTGATGAATTAATTGGCGAAGTCCTCGCTATTGTTGAAACTACCCGCAACGATGTATTAGGCCGTTAATATACAACCCTGGAAACTGTCATGTCTGAAATCACTTTTAAATCCCATAAAGTAACTTGCCACCCAGATGAAACCCTGCTTGATGCACTGTTACGGGAAAAAATTGACGTCCAATTCGGTTGTAAAGCGGGTTCTTGTCATACTTGTCTGATGAAGAGTGCAGACCAGCCTCCTCCAGCGAAAGCGCAAGAAGGCCTTAAGCCTACCCAGAAACAACAAAAATATTTTCTTGCCTGCATCTGTAAACCCGAACAGGACATGACAGTTTCACCCGCTAATGACAGTGAGCAGTTCATTACCAAAGCAACGGTTCTTGAAAAACAGCCACTGAATGACGATGTGATTCAATTAAAACTCAAATGCCATGATTCAATCAGCTTCAAACCCGGACAATTTGTGAACCTGAAAAAACCTGACGGCCTGTCACGCAGTTATTCTGTTGCAAATACCCCTAATGAAGACAATATTCTTGAATTTCATATACGAAGCTTACCTGGCGGCCAATTTAGCCAGTGGGCCAAAAATGAGCTGGAAGTAGGAGAACAAATTCCAGTATCTGAACCCAAAGGTGATTGTTTTTATATACCAGAGCGCCAAAACCAAGGTTTGCTTTTAATTGGTACTGGAACCGGTCTGGCACCATTATTAGGTATTATAAAAGATGCATTGGCACAACAACACTCCGGCCCCATTCATTTACTGCATGGTAGCCGCAATAAAAAAGGACTTTATCATATTGACGAAATGAAAACATTGGCTGAGCAATATCCAAATTTTCATTACACTGCTTGTGTTTCAGGAGAAATGCCTGAAAAAGATTTTGAACAAGGAAGGGTCAATGAAATTGCATTAAATAAAATTAACGATCTCAAAGGCTGGCGGGTTTACTTATGCGGACACCCGGAAATGGTCAATGACACCAAAAAACAAGCATTTTTAAAAGGCGCCTCCATGCAGGATATTTTTTCCGATCCGTTTTTAGTCACTCAAAACGAAGAAAAATAATTGTACAGAACATGTAGCCCCGGATAGCCATTCCTGACTATCCGGATCAATTATTTTCAGGGATTAGACTCTAACTTTCCTGCCTTGAAAAAAGAACCCAGACAGTCCAATCAACAGCACCACCAGAGTTGAAGGCTCAGGAACATTAACAATATCTCCACCGATATCAAAAGTTGTAGAAATTGTGTCGTTTGCACAACCCATTGCCCAATGTACAGTAAAAGAATCACCAAGCCCCATTAGATTAAAAAGGCTTTTTGAAATTTTCGCTTCAATCAGATAATGTCGCCCTCCGTTTTCACCCAACTGATTAGGAACAGAGCTATTGTACAATAGCTCTGTATAAGCAAGACTTGTATTACCAATAATAGAGCCAGCTTGCACCGTAGTTGGATGAGCTTGAGTTCCATTTCCCACTCCAACGTGATTACCACTATCATCCCAAATACCAACATTCCAGTCAGTAACGCTATAGACATCTCCTTGGTTTCCAATGCCTCCATTATAAGCACTATTCACATCCGTATTGCCGCTATCAGAACGAACGACTACTCCATACTCAAAACTACCGTCATTGCCAAAATCGAAAGCCAGGTCTCCTGCAGGATAATAGTCTTTATTAAATGAGCGCCCTGTGACAACAGCGACATAGATATTATCGGCATCGCTATCCACATACATTGCTTCTGCGTCATAGCGCTGCCCCCCTCTGCTCATTACATAGCTGTCATTATCCTCAACTGTATAAGCAACACCAGGATAAGCAGGACTCCAATCACTTGCTGTTCCTGATGGAGCATTGATCCAGTCATTGATATCTCCATCAATACTATATGCTTGCGCGTTAATGCTGATCGCTGACAACATAGCAACCGCCAAAAGTTTATTTTTCATATTAATCTCCAATTTGTAATTCATCCTTACATAAGCATATAGCGTACCAACCACTCACATCCCTTTAATAACAAGCCATTAACATAAATAATAAAGCTAATGATATGACAATAATGTCAGTTGAACTGACATTATTGTCAGCCCTGACAAATCCGTCAGCCAATCTCGAAACATAAAAAAAGGCCCTTAATCGGGCCTAGAGAGGAGGAGTCTAACTTAAACCGTTCATTCTTCAACCGTTTTACGTTGACTTAGTCCATATCCAAGTAATCCAATTGCGCAAAGAATTAATACGCTAGGCTCAGGCACATTTTTTACTGATTCAACCATGACAACAAAATCTTCGTAATCCTTATCACCGCTTATATCCCAAGCAAGAAAATATTCACTATCAGTCCATTCCCCACGACTATGATTGCCAATTTTTATGTAATCAAGATTGTTCCCTTGAAAAGCGACCATATGATCCATTTCATTTGGGTTCAGTGTTTTGTCGCTATAAAAAATATCAGTTCCAGTATCCAGGTAATACCCAAAACGGTTGTGAGAAAAATCAATTCCTGAGTCAGAAAATATATTCACTATGACGCTCCCATCATCCATAATATTTATTGCTGCTGAATCCATCATAGAACTACTGTTAATACTATTGGTAAACAATGAATTTCCAAACAGTTCCACTTTTTTATTTGGATCGGAAACGTCATAAATCCCAAATGCCGCATTACTATTTTGAGTATTTAACGCTTTAATCCGTGTTAAACCAGAAATACCTGAACCGGTAATTTCCCACCAGCTATTATTTCCCAATGTGTCATTAACGACATCTACACTACTGGGAATATTACCATTTACATCATTAGGATCGTTTGGATCACTTGTAAAATTTGGATTTGTTACCGTGATATCATCAAGAATGTTTTGCAGGGCTGAACCACCATCTCCATAGGCAAAAGGGGCGGCCATTGAATTTGCAGAAAGAGCCAAACTTGCCAAGCCAATAAGAGCGGGTTTAAGTAACTTCATATTTTCTCCTAGATTGAAAAATTAAGTAAATATCACATTGAATAAAGCAACTGCCATGCCAACCAGACAACTCCTTTAAAACCAGCGCTTTTCAACTATACTTTTCCCCAACAACTGACAACGATGTCAGACTGACTGACAGAAATGCCATTCAGCCTGCCAATCATGTCATAGCGCATGACAAATTCATCTTTCTAAACATGCAAAACAAATCTTTCACTCTGGAATCTTTACTTGAAACCCATGAGCAGCCTTTTGTCGTTATTGATGCTTCATTAACTGTCATGGCGGTCAACCGAGCCTGGGAAATTCACTTCGGCATTCCCCGCGATAAACATATTGGCCAGCCCTGTTGCCGCGATAATAGTCGGTGCCGCCATAAACAACTATTTGAGAAACTGGAACCTTATGCGGGATTATTTCCTAATGAACACTCTGAACAAGCCTCCAAAATCAGAGTTCGCGGTTATCCCCTGCTGGACAGTAACAATACCTTTTATATAGGCGAAACCATCAACCTGCCTCCAATCCCTGAACAAAAGTACAATCGGGTTGAAATGATTGGCACCTGCATTGCTTTTGTTCAATGCAAAGAGAAAATTGAGCAAGCGGCACAAACTCAAATACCGGCCATGCTGTTAGGTGAAACCGGAACCGGTAAGGAAGTTGCTGCTGCTTATTTACATCAGCAATCCAATCGTGTTGAGGGGGAATTTGTTATTGTGGACTGTACGATACTGACCGAAGACCTGTTTGAGAGTGAATTATTCGGTCACGAAAAAGGTGCTTTTACCGGAGCCACAACTAGCAAACAGGGGTTATTTCAACTGGCTGACAAAGGCACCTTGTTTCTGGATGAGATTGGTGAATTGCCTTTATCGATGCAGCCAAAATTGCTTCGAGCACTGGAAACCGGCCAATATCGCCGGGTCGGCAGCACTAACACTTTAAAAGCTGACGTTCGCGCCATTTGCGCAACCCACAGAAATTTGAAAGAGATGGTAAACCAGGGATTATTCCGTGAAGATTTATACTACCGGCTCTCGGTTTTTCCAATCCAGATTCCACCGCTACGCGAACGAATGGAAGATATTCCTGCTCTTGTTGATCATTTACTAAAACAAATCGCAAAAATGAACAGCGTACGTTATTCAATAACGCGCCAAGCATTAGTTAAATTAATGAAATATCAATGGCCTGGCAATATCAGGGAGTTGCGCAATTGTCTGCAATTAGCAGCCGGACTATGCAGCGATAGTTTGATTGAAGAATATGACATCCAGATTCCGGAATTAAAAAAAGATTTTGTTGATACGGCTGAAGCAAATCAACCTGCAACTCAAATTCATGTCCAAAAGCAATCAAATACTTCAATGAATAGCATGGAAAAAATGGAATATGAATTTATAACCGAGTTAATCAGAAAATATAACGGCAGTCGAAAACTCATCGCCTCCGAAATGAATATCAGTGAAAGAACGCTATACCGAAAGCTGAAACGCCTAAACCTTAATAACCCCACCCCTGCATAATGGATATTGATTTATTTAAGTGGAACCAAACCACAATCAGCCAGGACACCAGTTATTTTTCTCCACCCGTTGACATGCGCCAATCGGTTAGTGGAGTAAAGGAACTGCCGCCTTTTCCAGCAACTGCCAACAAAATTTTAAAACTGGCATCCGACCCTTTGGCTGACGCACGAAAACTGGCTGAAATCATTGAATTAGACCCACTATTGGCAACTCAGGTAATTCGATGGGCCAGTTCCGCTTTTTACGGGTTTCGTGGAAAAATCAGTACTCCTCATGATGCCATCACCAAGGTGTTAGGTTTTGATTACGTGCTTAATCTGGCACTGGGTTTAGCTGCCTTGTCACCACTGAAAGCCCCAGTTGACGGAATTATCGGCAGTAAATCATTATGGATTCAATCACTGGCTAGCACTCGTTTAATGGCAATGCTTGCCAAACATATACCAATGCAAAATCGCCCTGAACCCCAGCATATTTTTCTGGCTGGCCTGATGCATAATATTGGCTTCCTGTTGCTTTCACACCAATTCAATAAAGAGTATCTTTATTTGAATAATTTTATTGATGCCAATCCAACCCTTGCGATTAATACCATCGAAAATTTTGCCTTTGGATATGATCATACCCAATTGGGCGCCTGGTTATTACAAGTCTGGTCGATGCCCAAACCAATTCTGGATATTGTTTATCACCATCATAACCCGAATTATCGTGGTGAAAATCACCAGCTGAATCTGCTGGTATTTGTTAACGATTATTTACTGGGAAAACTCGACATTGGCGATGCCATAAATCAGATTTGTCCGGATACCGTTTACGAAAACCTTAAAATTACCGAAACTGAATGTGACCAATCACTGGAGGAACTTGCCAATGAGATTGATGAAATCAAATCAATGGTAAGTGGCTTATTGGCTTGATTTTCAACAATTGCTGATGGCTTCTCTATCAGGGAAAGGAACTTATTGGTCTGCTAATAACCCGTAAGGAGTATGCTCGGAATAAATTAGACTACTGGAGCAGTTCTTTTATCCATATTTAAGGCGTAGCAATAGGCGCGTAGCCAGTTGTTCACGTTATTTCGTGCGTGCTCCTAAGCCTGCAACTTAACCTAAATTTCTGACAGTCGCCTCAACATCCACAACCGCCTTGCCACTTACAACGCGGTTACGTCCTGCATGTTTGGCTTCATAAAGTGCTTTATCCGCGCTGTTCACTAGATTTTCAGCAACATCCTGGGAAACAGAGGTTCTTTCTGCGCCAGGCAAATAAGTCGAAGTGCCAATGGAGATAGTGACGTTAATCGTTTCATCGTTATATTCAACAGCGGAATTTCTAATCGTTTTACGGATTCTTTCTGCAATATCTTGTGCTTTGGCATCTGAAATATTGGTTAACAATGCTACGAATTCTTCTCCGCCATAACGCGCCAGTACATCATTATTTCTTAACTGGCCTTTAATGGCGCCTGCAATCGCTGATAAAACCTGATCTCCAGCCTGATGACCATAAGTATCATTAACTGCTTTAAAAAAATCAATATCCAGAAAAAAACAGCTTAACGGCTCAAGGTTTCGCTGCGCCCTGTCAATCTCCTCACCCAGCCGTTGCTCAAGAAATCGTCGATTATTAACGCCTGTCAGAGTATCAATCAGGCTGGTTCTGCGTAGGGTTTCAAAATTCAGATTATTTTCAAGACAAACACTCACCACGGACGCCATATGATTGACAAAGTCAGTCGCCATAGTCTCTTCAAACCGTTCAGCGTGCCGACTTCCAAGACTCATTGCACCCAAATATCTACCGCGCCGGGTCAATGGTATTATTGCAACACTGACTGGTTTTTGTTCAGTATGCAGGAAAAATTCAGCGCATTTTTCTTCTGAATACGATCCCAGGTAGGGGTGCATACTGAAACCGAATCGCTCCTGTAGAATCTCTGCATCTTCAATAATTTTAAGCTCTTTGTTATTTTTGAGATAAAAACCGTCATTTTCAAGATATTCAGTAATTTCTCCCTTCTCATCAATAAGACAAAACCCAACCGTATCCAGGTCAAAGAAATTTTTTGCATCGGCCAACACATGGCGCATCATTTCTCCAAGGGAATTCAGATTAAGCAGTCTGACTTCAAAATCCTGAAATCGGCGGAAAGTCCGACTATTGGTTTTGACTCGATCTAACACGCCATCCATGTGGCTTTCTAAAATGCTTAGATCGGTGTTTAATTCATCTTGCAACGTCGTTTCTCTTATTTTCAAATCATACAAAAAGCATAGCATTGATTTAAAAAATTAATACTTTGAACAACTAAGAGTCTGTTCAAGAGCGTTACGAACCGCTATCAGTTGTATGTGGACGGATCGCAGAAACCGGAATTATATGGAGTAAATGAGGATTTCAAGCGCCGCCCAAGCGCAAATGACAATAGTGCTGTAGATTTTGAACTGGCTCTAAGAACCTGTTCAAGATCTGACATTAATAGTATCATTTAACAATTTGAAAGATGAAAGATGAACGATGGAAGATAAAAGATACCCGAGTGATATAAGTCGAGAACAATTTGAAAAGATTCAACC
>JALSJK010000170.1 GCA_026989395.1 Methylomonas sp. | reverse complement strand
CGTATAATTTTTGATGGCTTGTCCGATTAAAGACAGGCCGCTGTGACTAATAATATCTGCGCTTGATTGCTCAATCTTGAAGCGTTTCATCGTTCACTTTTCAGGTGCTATTTTGAATACTGTATTTTATCAGATTTCGCTAGCAATAGTGCGGGCTCTACGAGTTTTTACTTGCTTTGAAGTTACGGATTCAGGGTATTTTTAAAACAAAAATATGTCTGACTTCAAAATATCATTATTCAACAACTTAATTTTTCTAGCTCCTAGGCATCGTCCCCTTTCAATAAATATATGCCTCTAATTAAGCCTTCTTGGTTTTCATGCATCACCGATAAGCGAGGAAAATCTTCTCCAACCAACATTGGTAATTGCATTTCGAATCTATTCTGAGCAAGTTCATCTGCAAATTCAATTTCAATCCGGCACATTGAAGAACGGCAATCGGTTTCTTTTAATTCCACACCTTCATATTTTTCTTCAGGCAATGAATTTAATGCCGTTATCAGTATTTGGCTCTTTTCATCTGACCACTCTGGATTAACAGGTTCTTTAATAAACTCATCTTCAATCATCGCCATTTGCTCGTTATATTGTTGGTCTGTCGCTTTTTTTATATTTTCTTCCACTAACTTCATTTCTTCCAAATCCATTTGTGAAAGATTTGGAAGTTCATTTAATTCGGAAGTCATACCACTTGAATGCATAGTCGGATCAAAGTGAGACATGATCTGTTTAAGCGTTAATTTAATAGCCTCTACCTCATGTTTTAACGACTTAACTTCCTGCAAAAGCTGATGGTGTTTTCTATTGAATTTATTTCCAGCCGGATCAACAGCTGCTAATCTGTTTTGATTTTCAATTGATAAATCTATTCGATTTTCAGAATCTCCTGAATAAAACAGAAATGAAAATACGAAAACTGCCGAAATCAAGAAGCTTACAATCAATGTTGGTTTATTCATATTGTTGCCTTTTTTAAAAGATTCAGGAAAATGAACCCACATCAACCTTGATTGATGTGGATTCTGGCATATTGAAATTAATGAACTTAGTTGAACCAATCAGTTCGGCTATTGTTGTTAGTCAGCCATTCTTTGACTTTGTAACTATAGATCGATGCACCTTTTGGCAAATAGCACGACAGACTATAGTTGCCCATATTTTTGCTCGAATTTACATCAGGAAACAGTGTTTGCTTTCCTCCTGCAGTCGTTGATTTATAATTTGAGGCCACCCAGACCCCATGTGAATCATAACTATAAAGTGTACAGGAAAGTGTTTGACCTGCTATGTTACTGACATAAATTTCCGTTCCTAAAGTACCGCTAGTATTTGTGGTATTGTCGCGAACAACTGGACAAGTGACCCATCTACCACTGGAACCAGTATTATAAATACGATTAGTATAATAATTAAAATCCCCTGACTGACTTCCATAATAAGGTTGGCATTCACTTCCGTGAAATGTTTTTGCGTCATAAGAGAAAAAAGGCAAAACAATTACCGGATCAATCGGTACAAAATCAACTGGCTTTGCATCCAGTTCAAGATTAGATGCCGCAATTACCATTGCAGTCTGACCAGCCAAAATACAACTTGTGACTGTGAATATTATTGATTTAATGATTTTTTTCATGACTTATCTCCAAAAAAGAAAATAAAAAAATGCGCAAAACGCAGGTATTAATATATTTTTTTATACTTTTTTTAAATATGAACTTTTACATATTAAATGAGTGTAAAATTCAACAGAAAATACAAGACATTTCGAAAAACTAATCATCTTAATACCGCCCAATAGATACTATCTTAGTATGCATAGCAACTACACAGCCCCAAAAAATTAATAACAGTCTTGGCAGGTTTTTAGACGCAAAAAATACATTTTCCAAGTGAGATAAAATCTCCCGCATTATTTGCACCTATTGTGCGCATAGCCGAGTTTTATCGGTTAGTTTTATTTTGTTTTCAAAAAAATCAATTTAATAGTCCTACGGAGGCTGAAAAAACTATTCTCCCGATGTTTTTTAGATTTGGAGAGTGCGTTAATGAAACATGATCAAACTCACATTAATTGATGGCGGTGGGCACATACAAAATATTGGCTCTCATTCGTGTGTATACTTTGCACGGTCACGTCTACGGATTTCTAACGACTGAGTTTTTGCCGATAACTGCGTTACTAAAACAGTTGCGTAGCTTGCTTATGCGCCTGTTTTAGTGCCTTGCTCTCGACAAAAATCAGTGCGCTATAAATTCCGCATCCGTGATCGCGCGAAGTATAACTAGAAAATTACTACAGATCATGCTGTGCAATTGAATTCAACAAGGTATTTTTGCGGGAAAAGTGGATAATTTTTGCTGAAGTTACGGACGCAGGAAACTGTTAATCCGAATTTCCTTTAAAAAAGACACTAACATCTGCAACGGTTTGATCATAGGATAAAAGCTCATTCGGTACTTGCTTTCTAAGTCTTTCTAGTAAATTTATTAATTTATCAGAAATACCCCGATTATTCTGTAAGTCCTTAACAAACTGAGCATCGGCACGTGCATAGAGCTGCCCTGCTGACGATTCTTCTATGGGCCAATTAGATAAAGTTTTTTCAGTTTGTTGTATTCTATTTGTAAAATTCATCCAGTCGCCTGAGGAGAGATAAGAGACTCGCTCATTAAATGTCGAACGTGATACCTGATATTCAAAAATGGGATTATTATCAGTATTCAGAGACTTTCCCTTTTCGCTTAATAAACCTTGATGCAGTGGCCCGATATATTGCATCCAGAAGCCCTTTGGGTTGGTCACCCAATGATCATCACTGACCTGCTGCAACTGTTTTATTCGTTGTTCAACCTGAGATTTTTCTGGCCAGATTCCCTTTCGACCTATTAGTGCAAAACGCGGATAGACAGCAGAAAAATTACTGCGCCACAAACTTGTATCTGGAAATACATCACTAAACGTCGCCAAAATCAGATCAATATCTTGCTGGCGTAACTGGAAAACTGGAAGCCATTGGCAAAAAATACCGCCTTCAGCAAGACGATCTCTTACTGACTGAAAATGTTCTTTGGTATACATTGAACCAACACCGGGTCTCCAGGGCACAAACAAATCTGCAACAATGACATCATATTTTTGTCGCGTAGCACGCAAATGATTCCTTCCATCTTCAATGACAACTTCAGTTCTATGATCCTGGTACACATTGCGGTTATAATCGCCAAAATGACGGGATGCCAGCTCCCGAACCTCTGGCACTAACTCTATTAGTTCAACTTTTTTAACCTGATGTAACATGGCTGCACCAGCTGTTATTCCGGTTGCAGACCCAATAAATGCAACGAATTTCGGCTCAGGATGTAATAATAAAGGTATGTGGCCGCCACGTTCAGCCAATTTATTAACACCGCTACCACTTAAGGTGTAATGATTATTCATTTTAATCCGGTAATCGCCATACTTTGGCCGATGGACGACACTTATAACACCATGTGGGCCTTGAGCATAGTCAACAAGCAACTCAGTTTTGTCTAAAGCAACAAGAGGAAGCAATCCGGGGTTGGCTGAACTTAGAAAAACAACAAGAATTAAGATTAAAACTGCGATACCCGAACCTATGCGCCATTGAATTTTTTGCTCAATAAGAATTGCAGCCACCCCATAGCCCAGCCCCAAAACTCCAAATGACCACCAAATACCAATTTTTTCTAGCAGATAAAAACCGGCAAGAGTTGATCCGACAACTCCGCCAATCATATTTACAGCTAATAAATTACCCGAATTCTGACCTGAAAAATCATTGTTAGCTAAGCGAAATGTCAGTGGAAAAACCAAACCACCAATAAAAATAGCTGGACCTCCCAAAACCAAAGCAAAATATAATCCATTGCTTAATGTCCCAGGTACAAAACCATATCGCTCCAGTAAATAATTGCTAAACCATGGAAGTGTCATGACAAGTCCTGACTCCACAATCAGGGCGGTACGTAACAAAGTCAAAACTGAAATTCGTTGTGACGTAACTGATACAAAAGTAGCTCCAATAGCCAAGGCTAAAAGCACAACAATCAAAACTGCCCCAACAGAATACACTGAATTGTCAAACATTTGTGACAATGCATGCATAAGGAACACTTCCAAAGCCAATGTACCAAAACCTGATGCTCCAGCAATCATTAGTAACTGAATGGAAATTTTATTGGAAGACTCTTCATTATGAATGGCAGCGGGTATCAAACCTGATCTGGAACCAAGAAAAAATGCAGTCAATGCAGCAATCAACGAAAACAACATGCCAACGCCATAGGTAAATTTCAATCCTATAATTTCAGGCAACCACAACGCCCCCAGCGCAGCCCCAACGACTGCACCCAAAGTATTTACTGCATATACCCGGTTACCTTGTTTTCCCAATGAAAATGAATCATGAAGATATGCACGAACCATTAACGGCAAAGTTCCGCCTAATGAAATTGACGCCGGCAAAATTACCACAAAGGCAAGCATAAATTTTACACCTGTAAAAATGCCAGGGTTATACCTTAATTTTTCATAGAGGTATGGATAGAATGAATCCTGAAAGTCAATTAGCAAAGGAACCAACAATGAAAAAAACACAATAGCAAGTTCAAGCCAACCATATAACCTGAGGCAACGAGAAGTCCTTTGTGAAATCCTGCCAAATATTATTGCTCCAATTGATATTCCGGCAAAAAAAGCAGCCAATGTCACTGATGCCGCATACGCAGTATTACCAAAAAGAATCTTGAACCAGCGTAGCCAAATAGACTCATAAATTAGTGCGGCAACCCCAGAACAAAAAGCCATAAACAAAAAAATAATGGTTGTTTTTAATGATTCAGTTTGCATTGCAAAAACTCGCTATTGGTTACCAATATTATTGTTATGACTGACTATTGTAATAAACTATGAAATGTATCCAATGATATGACTTTGGCCTTGCTTATCATTGCCATAATCATAACCTTCAAGGTATGAGTGCTTACTGTATCCACTATAAACTTAGCTGTTGCGACAAGCATGACACTTTATTTTTTATCATAACAAGTTATGTCAATTAATTTATTGCAATTTATATTAAGCTAGCGTTACAATCAGAGCAGCTAATAGTGAATGTTAAGCTACATTCTATATTTCAGCTATGGATCAAGATATATTTCTTTTTTTCATAATCTACAAGGAGGTCTTTATGACTTATTCACGACGCCGTTTTTTAACAGCTGTTCCTGCAGTTGCGGCAACATCACTGTTAATTGCCCAGACACCTGCTGCTCAGACTAGACCGAAGTCGATGGCCGCTTCAAATTCAGAAACCGGATTGATAACTGGCCAGCCACAAATGCTGGCCTATAAAAAAATCCCAGGTTTTCTAAGTGCCAAACAACTTCAGGTACATCATGATAAGCATTATGTTGGCGCCTTAAAAGGCTATCACAACCTGGATAACATATTGATGGACGAATCATTTGATACTACAGGTTATGCTGCTCGTTTAAGAACCAGAACACACAAGGCAAACAGTACTATATTGCATGAACTGTATTTTTCTGGCCTTGCCCCTGCAGCACAAGCAACTGATTTCGATAGCACCCTTTCCAGTGCCATTAAAAACCGTTTTGGCAGCTTTGATCGTTGGTGGTCTGATTTCCAGGCAGCCGCTCTAAGTAGCCGTGGCTGGGCATTACTGGTTTATCAGCCACTTTCACAAAAACTGTACAATATTATTTCTGATAATCATGGTAATGGCGTACTTTGGGGAGGCGTCCCAATATTGGCGCTTGATATGTTTGAACATGCTTATTATCTGGACTATCAAAATAACAAGGGTGAATATATCAAACGCTTTGTCAATTTTATAAACGGACAAAATGCCTCCCTACGTTATCAAAAGGCATTGCAAATAAACGAAGTGTGTGAATCTGCTTCTCTTCCTGGTTATTTTCACCAGTACCGTTAACTTTCTCCAAATTGCGGGAGTGGCACACCACTCCCGTTTCTAAATTTACTATCAGTCATCAGAAAAACAAGCAATCAATTCTTTCTTCCTGATTGATTTCCTGTAAATCCTAATAGTGCGAAAGCTAACGTCAGCAATACGAATGCTGGAGGTAGAGGAACAGCTGTCAGTAAATAAGCATGCGTCTCACCCGCCAGGGTTCCCCACCCAACAACCTGACCAATATCATTAATACCATAAGCTGCCGTCAGACTCCATCTGTCCTGTTCAGAAGGGTTAAGAAGACTGGTCAAATCAAGCATCTCTCCATCACTGTAAAGATAAGCATTTCCTGAACCTTCCAGAAGATGTGAGCGGTATCCACCGACAATCTGACCTTTATTATTGACATCATAAGCAAATGAATCACCTTCAATACTTCCAAGATCCTGAATGCCGCCATCTTCATACAAAAACGCATGATAATGTCCCGAATCGGTCAATGAATTCCCAACAATTTGCCCCAGATCATTAATTGCCCTGGCTTCTGAAAACCCTGAACTGCCTAAAGAACCTAAACTTGTCATTTTTCCATCCTTGTAGACAAACCCCTGGGTATCACCCGTTGCCAGTGTAGACGAACCTACTATCGTCCCATCTTCGTTAATGTCAAACGCACCTGAAGAATTCCCACCCAAGGTACCTAGACCTTTCATTGCACCATTCTCATAAATAAATGCTTCGGATGTAGTACCTGACTCATTGGTATGTGAATGACCCACAACCTGGCCTTTGTCATTGATACCATAAGCATAAGAGTATTTGCCATTTGCAAGTGTCCCAAGGTTTTTCATTTCACCTTTGTCATACAAAAATGCTTTATACTCCTTGCTATCTGTTGGTCTGGAATAACCAACCACTTGACGATGAAAATTTGAAGCTCTTGCAACAGTGTTACTGCCACCAAAATTGCCCAGATCAAGCATCCGGCCATTAGTATATAAAAAGGCGCTGCGTGTACCATTAGTACCGTCAGCATTGATAGGTCTGGAGCGGCCAACGATATCTCCAATATTGTTTATTCCGTATGCACGCGATGATGTACCCCCAAGTGTTCCCAGGTCAGTAATTTGATAAGCTATGGCAGAAAAGGCACTGTTACTTATTATTGCCGCAGCAATTGCAAATACAAGTTTGTATATTGTCATGATGTTCTCCTTAAAATTCATGGTAATTGGGTATTTCTTAATTTGATTTGGTCAAAATAATTATGCCAAACCTCGGCTTTTTTTTAGCCCGATTGTACTGACCAACCCCGTCAGAAACAGCCAAAAAGCAGCTGGAAGGGGTACAGGCGTAGTATCCAATTCACTCAATGTGATTGCCTGCATGACATCTGATGACACATGAATATCATCAATTCCCAATGTAGACTCAAGTCTTTCCCCTCCCCAAAAATGAGCATCTTTACCACTATGAAACTTAAGTTGATTGACACCACCAACAACCTCTTTAAAATCCCATTCAGGAAAACAACACTCTCCTTCATTTCCCAGAAATGGTGTTATATATTCTTCACTGATTGCAAAAGATAAATCATACCATTTACCATCTGCCGGTAATTCGAGTGGTTCTTTGGATGCTGCAAAATGCCACTCTTCAATAGCCCGAGTCGTAAAACCAACGCGCATATACAATGTATCATCACCCATATTTTTCATACGTGCCTTGATCGAACCAACACCTGCAGAATTGTAATTTCCACGCCATTCGGTTTCATTAATAACAGTCATTCGACTACTTGGCCCACGACCATCTGGCCCACCTCCAACTGATGTGACTTCCAAATAGTGATTTCCATTCGCTTCCTCAACAACTTTTGGAAACTGCCTGGGACTGGCATTGGAACCTTTTTTCCACCCATGTGGCAAACCATCTTCAAAATCATTTAACAAACTGGAATTCACGGTAACAGCGAGAGAAATATTTGAAGTTAATAAGCCGACAACAAAAGACAACCCAACAAGATATGTTTTCATTTCTTACTCCTTAAAAATTGAAAAATCAGGTAAAGCAAACACTTTATTCCGATTTAACAAAAGCAATAGTCGTTCCAACCGCGATATACCAGAAATGAATGCGTGAAATAACTCAAAAACAGGTTATATCACCATATTTTTTGTGTTAGATAACATAGTTTAGATTGCTGATATCAATAAACTCCTTCCTTATACTTCGCATGATCACGGATCACTACCATTAAGTTAAGAGAATTTGCAATTTTGCAGGTCGAGTTAGCGGTAGCGTAACCCGACAAAATCCAGAAAATGTTGGGTTACGCTACTACTAACCCAACCTACACTTTGTCTTAACTTGATGACAGTGGCGGTCACGGATGCGGAGTTTTTAGCGTACAGATTTTTGTCGAGAGCAGGACACTAAAAAAGGTGCATAGCAAGCTAAGCAACTGTTTTAGTGGCCACACGAAGTATATTTAAAAGTAATTATTGTGAAGAGCTTTTTAAACATTCTCAACATGATAAAATAGTGTCTGATTTAATCACTTAACAAAAGGGAATTTAACAAACTATTGTCGTGACTAATGATGCATGGAAAACAATTATTCACACTCACTATTGCCCTTAGCTAAAAAGAACCAAATGTCTGTTTTAACCAGAACTATTTTATTATTGTTAGTTTCAAATTTTTTTATGCTTTCCGCCTGGTATCTTCACTTGCGATTTCTGAATCATAAACCTTGGTACATTGCTGCAATTGCCAGTTGGGGGATTGCTTTTTTTGAATACACAGTGCATATTCCAGCCAATCGTATTGGGCACACCGAAATGTCTTTATTTCAATTGCAAATCTTGCAAATTGGAATGTCATTACTGTTATTTATACCGTTTGCTCTATTTGCCATGAACCAGCCATTCAAAACAGACTACTACTGGGCATCAATTTGTTTGATAGGTGCAGCCTATTTTATTTTTCGTGGCGGTTGATTGTTTGATGACATTACCATGAATAAAACTATTTTTAGCATTGTTTTCCTTTGTTTTTTTTTAACAGGTTGTGTAACTGCATTTGTTGAAAACAAAAATACGCAGGTATCTGAAGGCTATATCGACAGCACTGACGGAATACCCATTTTTTTTACCAAACAAGGCAACCCAAATGACACTTCTTTGTTGTTCATTCATTGCCTGGGATGTAACAGCAAATACTGGAAGGCACAAAGTAAATATTTTTCCAGAAAATACCAAACCATTACTTTAGATTTAGCAGGTCACGGACTTTCGGGTACCAACCGTCATTCTTTTACTATCGAAAAATATGCTGAAGATGTCGCATCAGTCATCAGAAAACTAGGACTAAAAAAACCAATACTGGTAGGTCAGTCTTTTGGAGGAGCCGTTGCCGTTGCAACTGCAGTTAAGTTACCCGGACGCATCATGGGTGTAATCAGTATCAATACTTTTAGGGAATCCGCACAGATTCCTAAAAAAGATAATATTGAAGATTTTTTAAAGCCGTTTAACAAAAATTATTATAAAGCGGCCTATCCAATGATAAAAAGTAGATTTGCCCCTTACACTGATAAGGCAATTATTTATCAAATTTCTAAAGATATTGCTTTGGCGCCACCTGAAATAGCCGTCAACTCATTAAGAAATTATTTTTATTGGATGTCGGATAAATACCCAATAATCAGAACAAAGCTGTCTGTACCCCTATTCCAGATGCGTTCAATCAAATATAGCGCAGAACCAGCACCGCCTGGAAATATCATTTATATCGACTCTTCAGGTCATTACCTGCCTCAGGAAGCGCCCGAGAAATTTAATATTGCTTTGGAAAGAATCCTGGAACAACTCATTATCCCCGAACATTAAGCAGGTGACCATTGACAGCGCCTGTTGTCCAACTTATTCCATGTTCGTTTTTTAAAAGATATACCGGTAACCAACAATCAGAAAATAACCTTTGGTTTGATCAAATGGCTCCTGGTCATTGGCTGGAGACAATCGGAGATCTTCTTCTGTTCGCCCCTGACTTTCCCACTCCCCACCCGCTTCAAGTTCCAACTGAAGCCCCTTAAACAAACGATACGTCATTCTAACAGAAGGCTGATAGGAATAGCGTTTGGTGCCATCATCATTATCGCGTAAATTAAACCTGAATCTTGGGTTGATGCGAAAGTCTCTGGTCACAGGGTAACGTGCATTAATTCGGAATGAAGTTGCTGTTGCCCGCTCCATATCCCTGAAACGAACACCAAAAACATAAATATCTCCATCTATAAATATACTGTTTGCTGTCAGGTCAAAAGAATAGGTATACTCATAATCAGTACCATTTGATCCCTCAACACCACCAGAGGTATTGGTACTAGAATATTTACTGGCTCTAAAATCACCATTAAACTGCAAGTTTTCTGTTAAAGGTCTCGATAAACCAACAGCCCAGGTCTGACTATCTGCTGTTCTATCTTTGGCTATCTGTTTAATTTCTTCAGTTGAAAAAAAACGCTGCAATTGGTCTAAAGTTTCTACATCACGAAAATTTTGGCCCTGGGTTGCATTACTGGTCGTTAAATAAGGAGAGGTACGATAATCATAGGACAGATTGATTGCAGTTCGATCTTCAAAAACCCACTGCCCGGTAAACAAAAATGAATTGAGTGTCTGATGATAAATATCATAATCGACAAAACTAAAAAATGATTTGTTTTCCTGAAAGAAATTAATTTCTCCTCCAACTGCACGTCTGTCGAGCAATCCGTGATCATGCTGCTC
Organism: Methylomonas sp.; assembly: GCA_026989395.1. Taxonomy (GTDB): domain Bacteria; phylum Pseudomonadota; class Gammaproteobacteria; order Methylococcales; family Methylomonadaceae; genus JALSJK01. The sequence continues at coordinate 27,073 of JALSJK010000170.1, read as the reverse complement.
AATATAAAAAATATTAAAATCCAGTGAATCAAAAAATGGGCCTAGATCAGCATTGATGCCATAAAATTCAACATCTTTATTTATAAAAATATCCCGCGAAGACAATACAGGAAATCCACCAACTAAATTTATTCGTATTTTATCCCCCATTGGCAAACTTAAATAACCACCATCAAATCGACCCAAAACTCCACCTGAGCTGCTAGATTGTCGACCAATACGGAGCAAAGTGCCCGAGGGCTGATGGAGAAAATCTATAAACAAACTGTGTATTCGACTTTCATCCTCCTCCGAATCTTCAATAGTTGCATTATAACTGCCTGAAAATCGAGATTTAATCATATATTCCTGATACTCCAGCCTCGCATTCAGATCTAGTCCACTCTGCAATGAAGATCGATTAAGCCTGGCTGGCTCATCATTAAATTTTGTTTCGAAGCGATTATAAAGCTGATAAAAACTCCCAAATACATCCCACCGAATACCTGGTACAAATTTATCTTTACTTTTTCCCTCTTTTAATTTCTCTTTAGGTTCTGTTTGTGCCGTTATAATGCCCATTAAACGCTGTCTGACACGATCAGCATCCTCACCTTTTGGGAAACGCTGAAGATATTTTTCATAGATATTTTTTGCATGGGCAAACTGAAGGTTACGCTCTCTTGCAAGACCAAGGTATTCCAATGCTTCTTTATAATAGGTAGTATTTTCTCCTTCAAACACAACCTTGGAATAAAGCCGGATTGCCCGCTTATAGTCCTTACTTAACATTGCTTTTCTGGCTTCATCCATCAGACCTGCCAGAACCGGGTTTTCGACAACACTGGCCTTCTGTTTTGTTTTTGTTGCCTGTGTTTTTGGTTGTAGCGCAGACTTTTTAGACTGCTTTTCTGTAGGAGGTAATGTGGTTATTCGGGCAGGATGAAATACTTTAACCAGAATATGAAAAGCGCTGCTCGCTGGTAATAATTCATATTTCATTTTCCGCTTAAAGTGAAACAAAATTTCATTATCTAAGTCAACAGTGACTTCGAAAAGCGGAACCTTGGCAGTTGGCTCCCACGGCAAAAACTCAAATCTTGAAAAGCCTTTATTGTCCAAACGATTCGAAGTTGACCTGACTCTCACTCTGAGCAAGTCTCCTTCTTTTAAAGGCGCATAGGAGGTTACAGTGACTGGCTGATTGAGCCTTAAATCAATTATGGAATAACTAAACTTATCAGTGATATTTATTGACTCTAAAAGTTTCTCACTCGCAACACCGTGTTGTGAGAACATACAAAGCAACAAACCAAGTAAAAATTGTTTTATCGAACTCGGGCATTTAGTAGTTTGTATTGCTAACCCCCACAGAAGTGAGTTCTGCCTGTCAGTACTTATCTTCATACAGTATTACCAGGCAGCTCGTTCAGGTCTGTGTTCAGGCCCAGGCCTTCTTGTTTGAATCTTTGTAGAATCTCGTCCCTGATAGATGTGACAACTACCTGCACAATCACTTAATTCGTTTGCAGAATAATAAGTGATAACCGGTTGCCGGGTTTTTATATGATCTTTCTGCCTGTATACATCTGCATGACAACTCAGACAGGTACCCGTTACATTATCATGATTAAAAACCACATGGTTCCATGCATTTATTCGATGACATTCTTCGCAGTTATTATTACTTCCTGGATGGGTAACGGGCTTCCCTTCAGCAACTTTTCCATTGTGACAAAATGAACATCTTCCAGAAACAGCCAGATGATCGACTCGATAAACTGGCGTCCACGCCCTTCGTCTGTGACAGTCATTGCAGACATTATTACTCATGATATGGTTTACTGGCTTTCCTGATGCGGTCCGCCCATCATGACAAACAGAACAGCTGCCAGTGACATTACCATGATCCATAACGACCTGCGACCATAATTGCGTCACATGACAATTATCACATTGATTATCACTAGAAATATGATTAAGCGTTTTTCCTTCAGCAGTGCGGCGATCATGACATGAAAAACACGTTCCAATTGTCATGATATGTTCAACTCGGTCAACTGGCACCCAATGATCTGTCCGATGACAATCTGCACAAGCGCTAGTCGTTGTAATATGCTTGTTTGATTTACCCGATGCAGCTAATCCATTGTGGCAATCTGAACAACTGGCTGTAACGGCATCATGATTAAAATTTTCAACAACCCAACTACCAATTTGATGGCAAGCTTCACAATTATCTGATGTCGGCAAATGATTAGTTTTTTTCCCTGGCGCTGTCTTATCATCATGGCAATCAGAACAATTTTCAGTGACATCTGGATGATTGGAATCTCCAACTTCAACAGAGTTTTCAACGATGTCTTCATCCTTAGCATTACTAACACTTGCAGATAATACTTTAACTTCACTTTCAATTGCGGCATTACTGACAATATCGCCACCTGTTGATTCCTGATCAGTGGCTCCTGCCCAAGTTATTCCGGCCTGAAAATGGCAGTTGTCACAGGTATCGCTACTGGCAATATGAAAACGATTCTTTCCTTGAGCAATTCCATTATTATGGCATTCAGAACAAGTACCCTGCAGTACATCATCATGATCTACATTGATAATCGTATTCCAGTTTGCAGGGACATGACAGCTCTCACAGGTATTACTTGATGGCATATGCGCACGATGAGTCCCAGTAGCACTTCTTCCATTATGACAATTCGAGCAACCACTGGTCGTATTTCTGTGATCAAATCTGGCACCTGTCCAAACCACTCCAGCCTGAAAATGACATACATCACAGGATTCGGATGTCGGTATATGATCCGTATGCTTGCCGCTTGCCAGATTACCATCATGACATTCTGCACAAGTACCATCAGCTACATCACCGTGATCAACGCCTGTGATATTATTCCAGGTTCCCGGCACGTGGCAGCTTTCACAGGTTTCACTCGAACGCATGTGCGCTCGATGTTTACCCGTTGCTCTTCTTCCATTATGACAATTCGAGCAACCACTGGTCGTATTACTGTGATCAAATCTGGCACCTGTCCAAACTACTCCAGCCTGAAAATGACATACATCACAGGATTCGGATGTCGGTATATGATCCGTATGCTTACCGCTTGTCAGATTACCGTCATGACACTCTGCACAAGTACCATCAACCACATCACTGTGATCAACGCCTGTAATATTATTCCAGGTTCCCGGCACGTGGCAGCTTTCACAGGTTTCACTCGAACGCATGTGCGCTCGATGTTTACCCGTTGCTCTTCTTCCATTATGACAATTCGAGCAACCACTGGTCGTATTACTGTGATCAAATCTGGCACCTGTCCAAACTACTCCAGCCTGAAAATGACATACATCACAGGATTCGGATGTCGGTATATGATCCGTATGCTTACCGCTTGCCAGATTACCGTCATGACACTCTGCACAAGTACCATCAACCACATCACTGTGATCAACGCCTGTAATATTATTCCAGGTTCCCGGTACGTGGCAGCTTTCACAGGTTTCACTAGAACGCATGTGGGTACGATTTTTTCCAGTGGCGCTACGACCATTATGGCAACTGGAACAATTGCCTGTGGTATTACTATGGTCAAACTTAGCACCAACAAAAGTTGAAGTATTAAAATGACAACTTTCACAACGATCATTTGATGGTATGTGGTATTGATGTTTGCCAATCGAAATCTTACCATTATGACAACTGGAACAATCGCCCAAAACTGCATCATGGGTTTTAAAATTAATTTCAGACCAGGTTAACCCGTTATCCCCATGACATTCTTCACAGTCATCCGTGCTATGCAAATGACCTCGGTTTTTTCCTAATGCAGTAATAACAGTCGAACTATTGTGGCACTGGCTACATTTCCTTGGAGTCGACTTAAATATACCTTTGACATGGCAATCAGCACAATCAACATTTCTATGTGCAGGAGAAAGAAAAAAACCGGTTGATAAATGATCAAACTCACCTTCAGTTTGTTTTGTACCTGAATGAACAGGTAATAATACAAACCATAAAATCAGTATGAATAATATTTTAAACTTTAGGGTTACGTTGCTACTCAATGAACCTGATAATGAAAAAAAATGCAGCATTATCTTTTGATTTGAATATCTTTGAAAGAGCTGGTTACATGACAACGCTCACAATAATCTGTATGGATTCCTTCATGGATGTCATCTTTTTTATGACATGAAACACAAGTAGTCAACAAATGAATTTCATCTTCTACCGGCTCGGTATGACAAGCATGGCAATCCAGATTTTTATGTTTACCATCAAGAACATATTCAGTCTGGAGATCATGATCAAATAGCCAAATGCCCCAGCCATTGGGATTATGGCAGCTAATACATTTAACTCCCAATTTTTTTTCATGAACATCATCTACCTTGTGACAGCTAATACAAGTCAACTTTGAATCTGAATAAACCTGGGATATGTGGCATTCCTCACATGGAACTGTGGCATGTAAACCTACCAGAGGGAACGATGTTATATCATGATCGAACATAATTTTGTTATTCCAGCCTTGTTCATTATGACAATCATCACATTGCTCACCCTGATCTTCCTTATGGACATCATCCTGACGATGACAACCGATACATTCTATCTCCAGATCTTCTTTATAAATGTCTTTTTTGTGACAACTGGTACATGGATTATCTCTATGCGCTCCTTTTAATGGAAAGTCGGTTGTGTCGTGATCAAAAATATATTTTTTCCATGCAGTTGGTGTATGACAATCATTACATTGCTTGCCATTCTGTCCATGATGTTTATCATCTGCCTGATGACACGAATAACAATCCATTTTCATTTCCTTTTCAAAAATTGGATCTTTATGACAAGCGTCACAAACCACTTTCTCATGACTGCCACGCAAAGGAAAGTCTGTCTGATCATGATCAAATTTTCCTTTATCCCAGCCTCGTTCAGTATGACAATCCTGACAGCGCTTTCCATAACGTCCACCATGTACATCATTTATAATATGACAGGTTACGCATTCAATTGAGATTTTTTTGCTGATACCTTCGGTATGGCAAGTTAAGCATTCGATATCGGTATGTTTAAACTTTAAAGGAAAGTCTGTCTGGTTGTGATCAAAATCATAATCGAGCTCATTCCATTGTTTTTCGTTATGACAGCTGTCACAATTCTTACCTAATAATCCCTTATGCGGCTCATCCTCTTTATGGCAAGCGTAACATTCTGTGGGCGCTTCCCGATATTTCTTATTTTCACGATCATGACAACCTTCGCATGCAGCAAGTTTATGACTGCCGCGTAACTCAAAATCTGTTTGCTTGTGATTAAATGTAGCAGGATCAAAAATTACAATATTGGCATCGCGTCCTTTATGGTCTGTATGACATTCCGAGCACTCCCTGTCTCTGACTAAGGCGTCGCCATGATAACCTTTTTTCCTGGTTACATCTAAAGCGATTTCTTCATGACAATCACTGCACAGATAACTTTGCGCTTCTTCACTAAAATCCTTGTGACAATCTTCACATCGGTCTTCATACTCTGCATGATCCTTGATTAATTTTCCAGGCATAGCTAATTGCTCAATTCGAACAGCATGGGATTGCGGCGGGATGAACAAAATCAAAAATGAAAAATAGAGAAATAACCTAAACATCTATTCCTGGATAACGAACCAACGAGGGATAAAACCGAAAAGCTTTAGAAAAAAAACAAGCCACACTTTCCTTTGTAACTTATTTAGGAACGAACATAAAATAACTTTAACAACTGGCTTGTCTTTTTATCTGTCTTCTGCGTTGTAAAAATAGTTACATAGCTGGCTATGCGCCTATTTCTACGCCTTGAATACGAATAAACTACTACGCCATTTTCCAAAGTTATTCCGTGCTCGTCCCTTAGTTACAAATACGAACAATAAACTGTTTACATCATTGAGTTTTATTGTTACAAAATTTTTGGCGTACTTTTATCCCCATTAGTCCAGTCATTGCAGATATCATAAACCAAACAGCGCCAGGTAACGGAACAGCAGTTAACGCTGAAACAGCAGTAATATTGTCAATACCTAATGTGGCCTCAATTTTGTCAACCTGCCATGCAGCTGCATTGTCCTTGCTTGATAAAAACCTCAAATGCCCAACATTGCTTAACACCTGTTCAGCAGTTTTTTCACCTCTGAATCGTACCAGGTCAGATGGATTCAGACTAAAAAACATGGAATGCCACTCCCCGTCTGTTTTAAGAATTTCAGGAGCAGCAGAGACATAACGTGATTGCGACTCCCCAGTAATTTTTTCGTCATAGAGAGCCAGACGCATAAATAAATTATCTTCAGTACTTGAAGTTGCCTTCATCATGGCAGTAATGGACGTTATTCCTGAATAATCACCAGTCCATTGACTTTCATTAAAAAAAACCATCCTAGAATGCGGGTCTCGTGCAACATTATCATTAGTACTGCTGCCTGTTGATTTGACTTCAAGAAAACGATTACTTTCATCAGCATTAGCCACATTTCTTGGCGGCAGGATCTTGGCTTTCGTTAATTCAATTCCTTTTATCCAGGAAGCTGTTGTTCCATCCTCAAAGTCATCCATCATCCCTGGCTGAATGACGCTTGCGGAAGCCATTTGCAAGCAGCTGGCAAATAAAAACACCATGAATAAATTATAATTTTTTTTCATTACGAACCTCTTTTCAAAGAACTGTTATATTCTTTGGATACTTATTTTTTGACAACTTAAACTGAACACGCACCCTATCTATTATTTTCAAGGATAAATTCTACCTTTGCCGTAGTTATACTTCGCGCGGTTACGACTACGGATTCCTAACGACTGAGTTGTTACCCATAGCTGCGTTACTAAAACAGTTGCGTAGCTTGCTATGCGCCTATTTTAGTGCCTTGCTCTCGGCATAAATCAGTGTGCTATAAATTCCGCATTCGTAACCGCGCGAAGTATAAATTACGGATTTAGGTTCAAGCATAAAAAAGCAGCGATTAACAAAATCGCTGCTTTTTTTGGGTTTTAATTTAATTTAATTTAATTACAAGTTACCATACTCCTTGAGTTATAGTGTCTGTTTACGTTTTCTAGCTATTGATAACCCTGCAATTGCAGAAGTGAACAACCAGACAGCGCCAGGTAACGGAACATTCGATACTTCACTTCCAATAGGTGCAGTTGACAATTTAATATCATCAATCCACAAATCCGCAATTATCTCTTCACCCGCATTATAGCCTTCAAAAGGACCGCGTCTTTCAAGGTATGTTTCTCCAAATGTCCCATGGGTAAAACGTAAATTCACGATATTCCCTAACACTTCATCCAGTGAAAACAAAGCTGATGATTTTCCATGCCCATGTAACGACACCTGATGCAGATTATTGGTCAGATCAAAGACCATATCGTGCCACTCACCATCTGCAGCCAAAGCTATTCCTTCGGTAGCGAATCTAGTACGTAAATCTGCCAGGGAATTCCCAAAAGCTGCATGCATTTCCAAATCCTTGGGTCCCATATTTTTCATACGTGCAGTGATTGATGTAACCCCCATAGCACTGTAATTGCCTCGCCATTCTTTCCCGGCTAACAACGCAATTCTTTTATCATGCTCCTCCGCATCAGGACCATTAGACTGGTATCTTAGATAGTGATTACCGTTATCTTCCATTCCAATTGTTACCGGAAGTTCAACACGTCTACCTTTGCCCCAACCTTGGGTGGTACCATCTTCAAAATCACTCATCGGCGCGACTGAAGCAAAAGTGCTGGTACAAACAACTGCTGCAGCCAAAGCGAATAACGGTTTAAATATTTTTTTCATTTTATATCTCCTAACTATATTTCTTTTTTAACTTCCCGAGGTGTTTTAAATCGCGTTTCAAGCTGCTTGTTGTCTTGCCCGCCGCTTACCCATAAAACCAAGAAAACCTATCGCTGGCCCCATCAGGAAAATCGCACCGGGAACCGGAACAGCACTAACCATAAATGCTCTTGTCTGACTTTTGCCATTGGCTTCATCAGTCCAGAAACTTGCACGTCCAACAATTGTTCCGTCATCGTTTATGCTTGCCGCTTCTCTAATTTCTTTCAGCATGGCTCGATCAGAAGGTGATAATAAATCAATAAGATTAAACATCTGCCCATCCGAATATAAAAAAGCAATCGATTTACCCTCGGCATCAGTACCAGAGCCAACGACTTGAGCTTTATTGTTAATATCCAGACCCTTGGTATCACCACCTAATGATCCCAGGTCAACCATTTCAGTGCCATTATGTATAAAAGCATGATAATCCTTGGATTCTGTCAAAGACCAGCCTGTCACCCAACCGTTTTCATTAATTGCCCGTGCTTCAGAATATCCTGAATTATCCAAAGACCCTAAATCAGTTGCAGTGCCGTTTGAATAAGCAAAAGCATGCGCAGACCCATCTGCCAAAGTTGCTGTACCAGCAACTTGGCCCAGATCGTTAATATCAAAGGCGAATGACCGGGAACCACCTAGCAGATTGCCACCCAGACCAGTCATAGCCCCGGTTTCAGAATCATAAACAAATGCCACATGATCGCTTCCATCGGCTTTGGTGTTTGACCAACCAACAACCTTACCGTGATTATTGATGCCATAAGCACGAGACTCAGGACCACCCAGTGTGCCTATATCTTTCATGGTGCCTTTTCCATAATCATTAACAAAAGCATGATATTGACGAGCGTGATTAGGATCCGGGGTAATGGTAGAATATCCTGCGACCAAGCCACTATTATTGATTGCCCTCCCGTAGGATGCCAACCCGTGGCCACTAGTACCGCCCAAAGTCCCCATGGTCTGAATATAGCCACTCTCACTGTAGAACCTCACCGCATTGGTGGGTCCACGCAGCTGATCTGTTGTGCCTGGAATCTGCATTCTGCCACGAGCACGTCCAGAGATAAGTCCATTTTCACTTATACTGTAAGCTTGGGAAAATGCTCTGTCACCAGGTAATACACCAAGATCGGACAAACGATATGCAGGGACCGCATAGCTGTTAAAACTGGCAGCAGCAAGCACAGCCAATAGGGATATTTTTGTATTCATAATACTTCTCCTTATTAAAGTAATTTTTTCTCGAGCCATTTCTTCATCTCCTGAAAACAGCTCTTCTCGATGGTTAATTATGCTTAGTTTTGTTTTTGATAAAAAATTGGTAACTACTACTTAGCGTATTTATAGCGTCAATATCAGTATTTTATTCCAGAAGACGCCGTAAATACGTCCATGTAGGCTTGATTGTATCATCCATGACACATACACTTATTACATAAGTTACTTATATTTAATAAATTTAGTTAAATTAAATACGCTGAATAATTTCAAAAATTGTAGGAATTAGACTGCATTTTTGCGCTTACTTGCAGAAACACCGCTCAAACCAAGCAACCCTGAAATCATCAGCCATACAGCACCGGGCAAAGGAACATTAGAAACCACGCCCACCTGGTCAGTTGCCATGAAATTGTCCATAGTGAGTTTTGCTGCTACAACATCGCTGCCACCATAGATCGGATACTCCTCATTAGAAATTATTTTGACCCCAAAAAAATTTTTAATTCCTGCATCAAAAACCGCTTGATCGGCATCAGCAAAGGTATTTCCCTTGTTATAATCTTTGCTAACTGAGAAACTGGACGAATCCAATAGAAAAGTCGCCGTCCTCTCAACACCATCCGTTGGCAAAATGAACGGGTTTTTGCTGGAGAAGAAATTATCTCCATCAGTAAAAGAAAGACGCAGATATAGATTATCTGTAGTTGTTGAGGTTGCTGAAAAATCAGCCTTTATCGCTTTAATCCCGCTGTAATCTCCTTCCCAGGGCGAATCAAAAGTATTTTTACCCCTGTCAAAACTGAAACTTTCGTTAAAAAAAGCCATCCTTTTATTGTCATTAATTGGCCTTCCTTCATCATCAAACCGTTCGCCAAATGATTCAACCACCAACTTTCCGTTTTCAACATGTGGCGGATGAGGTGTTTTAACTCTGGCGCCATTGGTCCAACCCATTGTGCTCCCATTATCAAAATTATCTATCATTCCCGGCATAATTTTTCCATCAACGGCTGCTGATGCAACCGACAACCCTGCCGCAAAAACACTGGCAATTGCCAATGGCATAAAAGCTTTTTTCATTCTCTATCTCCTAACCTTATATATTGTTTGATATTCACTTTAGTTCTATTTAGTTAATAACAGGCGAGGTTATTTTTTCCCTCAATCCACAACACATTAAGCAAACATGATGCCAAACCGTGGGATTTACCCTATTTATTAAGTGATAACCTACATAATTTAATAAAAAACAGGTTATTTGATTGCTTTTTAGCCATTTCCACTAAATTCGGAAACATCACTATTTCCACCCAAAGACATGTTAAATAAATAATGATATTTTTTAATTAAAATATCACTTATTACCCTTATAGTTTAATAAGTTATAATAAGACAAGAAAGCACTATAAATTTTTATTTAAAAATAAATTATGTAATAAACACTTATACGACTATCTATAGTAAACAAAAATATAATTAGTTAATTAAACTATGTTATATGACTTAAAATAAGCAATGCAATATGCTATTTGCCACACACCCATAACATTGAAAGTATTGCCTTATATTTCAGAAAGCTTGTGCTCACAGAACAGCCATGAGTAACAAATTTCCACTTGATTTCTTAATGAGTTATTAATAATCAAGTCAAAATTTTCACAAAACACGCCTTTAAACCCATCAAGTTCAAATTTAAATAACATAGTTTAATTAATGTCCGGTTGATCACTTACACATCAACTTACAGATTATTAGTCATTCAGCAAAAAAATTATTAAAGCCAGAAGTAACTATATTTAATTGACATTAATCAGGCCTATTTTATTCGCCAAAACAGTTATATATGAACAATTAAAGCCCCACAAATCATCCTACTCTTTACCTCCCTCTCTAAAACCTCCAATTACCAAATAATTGAACAATCAAAAGCCAATTTCAAAACGGATGGCATTAATATTGCTTTAATAATTTCAGTTTTATTTGAATTTATCGTTAAATAAATATAGGAAAGCAAACTCACACTCTATCTTTGTTTTCCAATTTAGCCTTCTAATATCAGCTGTTACTCATGCGCAAAGGAACCGCCTTTTTATCTGACAACAATATAATTTGCCCGAAATGCGGACAAAATCAGTGTACGAAAGATGGGTTTATTGGAGGTCGACAGCGCTATAAATGCAAAGCTTGCTTCTACCGACACACGGTTCATTTTCGGGGTTTTACTAATGATGTAAGAAGACAGGCTCTGATACTTTACTTGCAAGGACTTGACTATCGTTCAATCGGTCATTTACTCCGATGCAGCCATGTTTCTGTTTACAACTGGATCAAACCCTACCACCCGGAGGTTGAAAAACTTCGCTCCAAAGTAGGCGTCCAAATAGTTAATTTTCTTGATATTGAAAGCCATCTTGGCAAAAAAACAGACCAAGCCAATGAAGCCGAATTATTACTAATCGACCTGAAACAACCTGATGCACCAGCGCTGTGTTTTGTCGATAAACCTGACGATGAATAACACATTGATTGAATATATCCATTCCAGCACTTCTAAAAATTATGCAATTTGACCAACAGGCAGATATTTACGACAAGCGAACCGGGTTAGGTGAACAAACCGCTTCCAAAACAGCACAAGCACTTGGAAACTTAATCAAACCGTTTTCAGACGGAATATTTATGGAAATAGGTGCTGGAACCGGAGAGATTGGTTTTTTTCTTCAGGATCTTGGAACCCCATATATTGGCATAGACTTGTCATCAAGGATGCTGGACGTTTACCGCAAGCGATTTACGAACCCAAACAGCATCCCTACGCTGATCCAGACTGACGCCAATAACCCCTGGCCACTGGATGATAATTTAGTTTCAGTTTTTTTCAGTTCCAGAGCGTTGCATCATCTGAAACGAGAACATGTCGTTAGCGAACTTGCTCGACTTTCCATCCCGCACAATTCAATCCTGGTTCTTGGTCATGTCAAAAGAAATAAAACCTCGGTAAAAACAATCATGCGTCAGGAAATGCACAAAATTTTGCATGACTACGGTTTTCAGGAAAAAAGCGGTCAAAGCAATCGAAAAAAATTATTTGAATTACTTGAGAAAAAAGGCGGAAAGGTGCTTGATCCAGTTATTACATCGCGCTGGAAAGTCAGCCATGCACCTATCGAATCAATAAATTCCTGGAGAGTTGTCGATGGTATCGCTGGAAACGAAATTGAACCCACTTTAAAAAACAAAATTCTCGATGAACTTGAAAATCGAGCGCTGTATTTATTTCCAGATTTGAATCAACCTTTGGAGGCAGAAGAACGCTATGAACTGAATGCGATTAAATTAGGAACGAGCACGGAATAAGTTGGGCAACTGGCTTGTCTTTTTATCCGTCTTCTGCGTTGTAAAAATAGTTACATAACTCGCTATGCGCCTATTTCTACGCCTTGAATACGAATAACAATACTGCGTCAGTTCCTTACCTTGATAACAAGCAATTTTAACAACAACATGATGACAAACTATAAATTATGAGTAACGAACTTCTAACTGAACTGGGCGCCAACCTAATTAATGGCAGCCTGACCGACAAATCACTTCTCGAACAAACTTCTGAACAACCTGTGTTCAAAGTGCTTCCTAAAGCCAATGTCATTAAAATTGGTGGACAAAGTATTATTGATCGCGGCAGAGCAGCAGTATTGCCAATTCTTGATGAGCTTGTTGAAAACCTATCCGAACACAAAATGATTATTGGCACTGGCGCAGGAACCAGAGCCAGACACGCATACAGCGTTGGTGTTGACTTAGGTATGCCGACCGGAGTATTAAGTGTTTTGGGAACCTTCGTCAGCATGCAAAATGCCAGAATGATTCACTTCATGATGGCAAAACACGGTATTCCTTTTATTGAACCCATCCAGTTCCCTCAATTACCTTTGTATCTTGCGGAACGTCAGGCAGTCATCTTTTTTGGCATGCCGCCTTACGTTTTCTGGCAACGCAACCCTGAAATTGGCCGTCTGCCAGCACACCGTACAGATAGTGGTTCTTACCTGATCAGTGAAATGTTTGGCACCCGCGCCATGATTTATATCAAAGATGAAAATGGTTTATACACTGCTGACCCTAAAAAGGACAAAAATGCCAAATTCATTCCTAAAATTACCGTCGACGAAATGTTTGAAATGGACTTGCCTGATTCGGTTGTAGAAACGCCAGTGCTTGAATTTATGAAAAAAGCCGAAGTCAGGCGAGATATACAGATCATCAACGGACTTGTTCCGGGAAATATCACCAAAGCACTGAATGGCGAACAGGTTGGTACCATTATTAGTGCCGATTAACTGCCACACATGAATCTAACATTTTTTCTATCTGAATAAAAAACAAAAGACAAACAAAATGACTAATCAAACTGATAAACGCCATCATCTGGACTCCTTTCTCATGCGGGAAAGCCTGCTGGATAAAAAAGTCATGGCTTCAACAGAAGTCGAAACACCGGTTGTCAGGATGCTCCCTGAAGCCCATGTCATCAAAGTCGGCGCAAGCTCTATCATGGATCATGGCAAGGAGCGCACCTACCCGGTTGTTGATGTACTTGCCGAACTACTCGATGAAAATAACAAGTTAATCCTGGGCGTTGGTGGCGGCATGCGCAGCAAGCATGTCTTTTCCATTGGCTGCGATCTGGGGCTTCCAACTGGTGCATTGGCACAAATTTCTGTGACTGATGCCCTGGGAAATGCTCATATGCTGGGCGCGTTACTTTCGCCTTATGGCGTGGTTGCCATTCCACCGGAAATTTTTGGACATTTGTTGCCATTGTTTATCCGTTCTGCTCCAGGAACTATTTTCAATGGCGTTCCTCCTTATTCACTCTGGGAACATCCTCCTGGCATTGGCCGCATTCCTCCACACAGAACCGACGCAGGCTGTTTGATCCTCGCGGAATGCTTTGGCTGCAAAACCGTCACCCTGGTCAAAGATGTCGATGGTTTGTACGATTCAGACCCTAAAACCAATCCAACTGCTGAATTTATTCCGGAGATTACTGTCTCTGAACTTAAGGAGCGCAACTTGAAAACACTGCCGTTTGATGAAGTATTGCCGGATGTTTTAAGAACAGCAAAACTGGTTAAATCTTTCCAAATCGTTAACGGCCTGAAGCCAGAGCTTATTAAAGCAGCGGTTAACGGAGAACATGTAGGTACCATAGTTAAAGCAGACGATTAATAATATCTCTCCCTTGTTGAAACTGGTCTCCGGATGGAATTATCTGTCCGGAGGTCAGTTTCCTTTTTAGTGAGCAACATGATCCAGCTTCAAGGCATTCAAAAAACCTATTCCAGAGACATTACTGCGCTTGACAGGGTTGATTTGCAAATCTCCAAAGGAAATATTATTGGCATCATCGGCGCCAATGGCTCGGGAAAATCAACACTTTTGAAAACTATCGCTGGAAGATTAAAACCTGACAGAGGCAAGATCACAGTACTGGGTTACGATGTTTTCCAGAATGCCCCATTATTAAAAGCCAAAATTAGTTATATCAGCCAGGAAAAAGCGCTTGACCCTGAAATGACTGGCAAGGAATTATTAAACTATTTTGCAGCACTATATGGTTTCACAAGAAAAGCAGCTGATTCGAAAATCAGTTATTTAACTCGTGACTTTTCAATGGAACAATTTATACACAGAAAAGTTCAAAGCTACTCCGGCGGACAAAAACAAAGACTGCATTTAGCCATTGGCGTCATTCATGAACCTGAATTATTGCTGCTGGATGAACCTGGAAGCGCTTTGGATCCGGAAGGCAAGCTATTAATCTGGAATTTTATCTGTTCGTATCAGAAACTTGGAAATACCGTGGTAATCGTTGAGCATGACCTGGAAAAAATTAGCCAATATTGCACTCAGGTTGTCTTGTTAAACAACGGCCAAATTGTTGCCCATGCTCCTCCTGACAACATTATTCGCCAATATTCCAAACCACTATTGCAAATAACGTCTCTGCAAAAACTAGATAGTATGTCTTCCTTGACACAGCTCTTAAAACAGCAATGGTCTAATGTCAGTTTTCATTTTAAAGATAAACAGGCAACACTAAATTTTTTTGAAATTTCCGACCAGGATAAACCTGCTATTATGCTGAAATTACTACAATTTTTTTACGCAAACGGTATTATTGTAACGGAATGCCACTGGCAAGAACCCGGACTCGGTGCTGCTTACTTTCAATTAACCGGAAAAAAAGCGAATGGCACAACAACAAGTCAAAACAAGCAAAAGAAGCAAGGCCGAAAAAAAGCCAGGACTCATTGATGATACTCAAATACCTGACTGTTTTCCGTGCATCTTTTTGTCGCACCTGGATTAAAACCATGCGGCGCCCGGTGGCATTAACCTTTTCTCTTGTGCAGCCGCTCATGTGGATGCTATTTTTTGGGTTTTTATTTCATCGCTATTCTCTGAACGATCTCCCCTCTAACCTGAAATATCTGGATTTTCTGGTTCCTGGTGTTTGCGCGATGACAGTGCTATTTGGCGCATCGCAATCGGGAATCGAATTAATTCGTGATATACAATCGCGTTTTTTGGGACGTGTTATTGCCACCCCTGCAGCAAAATCCATGCTACTGGGTGGTAAAATAATAGCTGATGTTTCCCGCTTGCTGATTCAAGCTTTTCTGGTGCTGGCTCTAGGTCTGGCGCTGGGAGCCAAACTGAAATTCAGCATGGTGTCATTAACCCAAATGACAGCCAGTCTTGCTTTATTTGGTATTGCCTTTTGCAGTCTTTCCTGCTGGATTGCTCTTAAAGCCAGGTCTCAGGAAAACATGGCCACTTTCGTGCATCTGGTTAATATGCCAATGCTGTTTACCAGCACCGCATTGGTGCCAAACAAGCAAATGCCCGATTGGCTGGCGAATATTGCCCGATATAACCCTCTTTCATTGGTAGTCAATAATGCCAGAACATCCCTGCTTTTTGAACAGAATGTATTTTCGGGTCATAACCTGATGCTGCTATCGGGCTTGGCCGGGTTCTTGCTAATTTTATCCGTATGGACATTTCGCAATTTTTATTTGGATTAATTTTGAAATGAAAAGACATTGTAAGTTGACTGTATTCTTGCTGAGTTTTTGCTTACTCACTTCAATGCGACAGGCTTTCCCGGCTGAATCGCTTTTATTGTATGCGGCAGCCAGCACTTCTAACGCTTTTTCAGACATTATCAAGAAATTTAACACTTCACAAAATGCCATCAAGGTAAAGGCTTCTTTTGCCTCATCATCCACGCTGGCAAAACAAATTCAGGCTGGCGCACCGGCGCATCTATTTGTTTCCGCGAATCCCAAGTGGATGGATTTTTTGGAACAACAGAATTTAATTATCCCTGAAAGTAGAATTAATTTTCTCAATAACAAGATCGTTTTGATTTCCCCCTTATTCAAACCAATCGCTGTTGAGATGAAAGCAAACTTTGACTTCAACAATCAACTAAATGGCAAACTTTGTCTTGGCGACCCGGATCATGTTCCTGCCGGAATTTATGCCAAGCAAGCACTAATTTCATTGAATTGGTGGGATAGGGTTAAACCCAAGCTAGTGGGCACAAAAGATGTTCGTGCTGCACTGGCTCTGGTAGAACGCGGAGAGTGTGCTGCCGGCATTGTATATTCGACTGATGCCAATTCATCAAATAAAATCAAAGTAATCGCCGAGTTTTCAGATAAAACCCATGATCCCATTGTTTATCCCATTGCAAGGCTGATTTCATCACCTGATTTGACAATGTCATTTATCAATTTTTTGCAAACACCTGAAAGCCAGGCAGTTTTCAAAAAATATGGTTTCAACATGAAAGCGAGGTAATCTGGCATGCTTGAATTGAGTCCCGAAGAATATTCAGCAATGATGCTATCGCTTAAAGTCAGCACCTGGAGCGTTTTTATCATTCTGATTCCCGGCATTTTTACAGGCTGGCTACTGGCAAGACACAATTTTGTAGGCAAAGCATTTCTTGATGGTCTGTTACATTTACCTTTGGTTATGCCGCCCGTTGTCACAGGATATCTATTACTTCTATTACTGGGAAGACAGGGTTTTATCGGTCAGTGGCTATACCAAAACTTTGACATTACCCTGGCCTTCAGCTGGCGCGGCGCAGTATTAGCTACAGCCCTCATGAGTTTTCCGTTGATGGTTCGATCCATTCGGCTTTCAATTGCATCCATAGAAATCAAAATGGAGCAAGCAGCCAGAAGCCTTGGTGCCACCGCATTCAGCACCTTCTTTACTATTACCTTGCCACTGGCTGCTCCTGGCATCATATCAGGTTGTATCCTGGCCTTTGCCAGAAGCTTGGGAGAATTTGGCGCAACCATTACCTTTGTGGGTAACATTGAAGGTGAAACCAGAACCTTACCATTGGCCATTTATACCTATATTCAAGTGCCGGATGGCAATGACCCCGCGCAACGACTATTGATTATTTCTGTTATTCTCGCTTTTGCCGCATTGTTTTTTAGTAGTTTTATTGAAAAACGTGCTGCACACTGGATTGGAGCCAAATAATGTTATCACTTGATGTACAGCTGCAAAGAGGAAATTTTGATCTGGAAGCAAGTTTCGCTCTGGATAACCCGGTCACAGGTCTGTTTGGATCATCTGGCTCAGGAAAAAGCACCTTGTTAAATTTAATTGCCGGACTTGCAAACCCAGACAAGGGATGGCTGAAACTGAGCGATAGTCACCTGTTTCACAGCTCAAAAAAGATTAACGTGCCGCCTGATAAAAGAAATATCGGCGTTGTTTTTCAGGATAGCCAGCTCTTTCCGCATTTACCTGTCAACAAAAATTTGCTTTATGGCTATAAACGGATTGAGAAAAAGCAACGTCGCTTCGAAATGGCTGAAATTGTTGATTTACTCGAGATTGGTCAGTTACTGAAAAAGCGCCCGGCACAGCTTTCGGGCGGTGAAAAACAACGTGTTGGTCTTGGCCGGGCATTACTGGCTTCACCCCGTTTTTTGTTACTGGACGAACCTATGGCTTCACTAGACCAGGGTTTAAAAGAACAAATCCTGCCTTTTTTAAAACGTGTCAAGGATGAACTGGATTTACCCATGGTATATATCAGTCATTGCATGGATGAGATCCTGCATTTAACAGATCAGCTGGTCATCATCAACAATGGCAAAATTCTGGGGACCGGTCACTTCTACGATATTCTTGGCAAAAATGGGATTCTGGAGTTTTCCAATTCTTTAGGGCTGGAAAACATATTCAAGGTGACTATTGAAGATCATGACCTGGAGTCAGGACATACGATTGCCAATCTGTATGGCAACAAGGTTCTGTTGCCCTTGAGTAAAAATAATGTCATTGGTGAACAATACTATATTTCAGTCCGTTCCAGTGAAATCGCCATTGCTAAACAGCACGTTGAACAAATTTCCATACAAAATCAGATTAAAGGCAGAATTTTTCATCTAAGCCACGAAGATTCAGGAATTACCGTGCATATAGACATCGGAACCCCTTTAGTTGTCAATATTACCCGTAAAGCACTATGTGAGCTTGATCTCAAGCCAAATGATGATATTCATTGCCTGATTAAGGTTCAGTCATTTTCATGCCTTGGAAAGGTTTAGCCTGGATCTTTGTTGCATGGTTTAGAAAATAGCTTGTAACCATTCACTCCTAGGCGAATGCTTACGCAATATTTTCAGAATATCCTGTCGTTTGTTGGCTTTGGCTACTACAAAAACATTCTCCTTGTTATTATTGCGAATATTGGGGTTAGCGCCATGCTTCAGCAATAAATTAACGATAATTGTATGGCCTGCCCGCGTAGCATTGAGGATCGCCGTATTCCCCAGTTTGTCTTTTTTATTCACTGGAATTCCAGTATTCAATAACATTTTAACTGCAACCAGATTTCCTGCTTCTGCGGCAAGCATCAAGGGTGTACTGCCTTGACTGGATGCAAGTGAAGTTTTTGCGCCAAATTTTATTAATTGTTTCACAATTGAATTTGAACCTTTAATAACAGCCAATGATAATGGAGTAACGCCCTGATTATCGGGAATATCGGGATTCGCACCAGCCTTGATTAAAGTAGCTACCAAGTTTAATTGCCGGGTATCAATTGCATGCCAAAGCGCTGTCCGGCCAAGCTTGTCTCTGGAATTCAAGTTGCTTTTTGTTTTCAATAATTGCTTAACCAAAGCGACATCACCCAATCGAGCAGCAAGCATCAGTGCATTTTGTTGATTTTTGTCCTTAGTATTGGCATCTGCAGCTGATTTCAACAATAGCCTGGCAATTTTGGGGTGATTATTTTTGACTGCCAACAACAAAGCAGTATCGCCTTTTTTATTTTTGATATTGATTCGAGCCTGATGATCCAGCAACAAACTGGCATTTAGCAAATGATTCTTGATGGCTGTCCACATTAACGCGGTATTACCACGTTTATCCATCTTGTTAACATCCGCGCCAGCATTAATCAAAATTTTCATAACCTTATAATGTCCTTCGCTGGCTGCTCTCATCAAAGCAGTCATACCTTCCCGGTCACGCACTTCAATATTGGCGCCTTTCTTGATTAATCGCACTACCGATTCTGTGTGATTTCTCCAGCTCGCTACAATCAAAGGCGGCCAGTCATGAAAAGGATCTTCTACCTGCCCCTGCTTCAATTCGGTCGATGCCTGTAACCGATCCAACGGGACAATATCATTATTGGTTTTTTTAGGCGATGCTTTAACTCCTTTTGCTTTTAGAAAGTTAATAATATCTAGTTGTTCACCGACAATCGCCATGTCAAGTGCATTATCTTCGGCCTTGTTTTTTTTATACAGGTCAACGCCTCTGTCGGCCAGCAACTGAGCAATCAACAAATCACCTTGTTTGGCAGCAAGCATCAATGCTGTTTTTCCTGTCTCATCTGTCGCTTCCAGATCAATTCCCGCTTCAATCAAAAGTTTTGCAACATTGGTGTGTCCATTGCGGATGGCAATAAACAACGCATTTTCACCCAGTTTACTTCGACTATTAATTTTAACTTTCTCTTTAATTAGCCAATTGGCAGCTTTCACGGCACCAAATTCTGCAGCAATCATCAGCGGGGTTTCTCCCACTTCATTTACAAAATGGATACTTGCGCCCTCATCATGAAATTTAAGGGCCTCTTCAATAAAGTCGTTTTTAACTGCCCACAGAAAACGAGTCTGGACATCTTTTGCATCAAGATCAGCAAGAGAATCCTGCTTTATAGCTTCCAGATACTCTATAGCGGGTTGATATTTGGCACGAGCCGCTATTCCATACCAGTACATGGCCTTCTGTTTATCCCTTTCAACTCCCCAGCCATGCTCATACATTTTTCCCAAATTATATTGCGCCTTTATATGTCCTCTTTGCGCAGCTTCAAACAACCAGTTTGCGGCAATTTGATGATTTTTTTCCACACCGAAGCCGGATCTATACAGGCTTGCCAGTTGATATTGAGCTTCAGCATCAGAGGATTCAGCCAAAGGCAACAATATGGATAATGCGGCTCTGTAATCGCGTATTCTAATTGCTTTTTTTGCATCATCAATTGATGCTGCATTTGCTGATGATAAAAACGCCCAAGCCAATATAGGAATAATGCTCTTAGAAACTAAACACATATTATGTCGTACCAAATTTTGTATCATATTTAATGCCAATGTCCTGTAAAAAGCCGGTGGGTAATACCCCCCCTATGCAAACAATAACCGCATCATTTTCCAGCTTGATTTGGTTCCCATCTTGTTCTAACAAAACACTGTGAGGTTCAATTTTCAACACTTGGGAGTTAAAAAAGATCTGTAATTTTCCCTCATCAGCCGCCGATTTTACATTTTCCCTGTTTTTCTTTTTAGCGCGGGTAAAAGCCTCTCCCCGATATGACAACGAAACTCTTGTCCCAGGTTCCTGGGAAATACTGTAAGCCGCTTCAAGTGCACTATCGCCACCACCGACAACCAGGACATGCTGATTACGAAACTGCTCTGCATCAACCAGACGATACACCACCTTGCTGAGATCTTCTCCTTCCACTTCAAGCTTTCTGGGTGTCCCTTGTCGACCAATGGCTAACAACACAGCCCGGGTCTTTAATACACCTTTTTCTAGGATAACCTCGAAACCGTTTTCATGGGGCTTGACGGTTTTTACCCTTTCGTTAAAATCGATTTTCAAGCCTGTTTTTTTAACCACTTTTTGCCAGAAACCAAGCAATTCTTCCTTGCTCGTTTCCTTGATAGGTACTTTGCCTTCAAGCGGCAATTCAACTGGCTCTGTCATCACCAGCTTGCCTCTTGGATAATGTGCAACCACACCACCAAGCGAATCCTGTTCGATGGTCTTGAATTTAAGGTTTTTTTCCATTGCCGCCAATGATGCAGCAATACCGGCGGGACCTGCGCCAACAATAACAACATCCAGATCACCATTATTTTGGTCTCCTTTGATTTTGTGATAGATGGCATTCATCGCCTGGATACCCTGATTAATCGCATTGTGAATCAAACCCATGCCGCCAATCTCACCGGCAATAAAAACTCCAGGCACATTGGTTTCAAAATTCTTGTCTACATTAGGAATCTCCACGCCGCGTTCTTCAGTACCAAATACCAATGTTATCGCATCAACAGGACAAACATCTTTACATGGCCCATGTCCAATACATGCAGCCGGATTTGTTAATACCGCCTTGTTATTAATCATGCCCAAAACATGATTATGGCTTTCAGGGCAAGCAATAACGCAGGCACGACAGCCAATACAACGGTTATGATTAATCACAGGATGTAATGATGCAGGCTGCGTCATACCATCCTCGATAGCTTCTTTCAAAACTTGAGAAGATCGGCGATGAACTCTGTACTTGCAATATAAATAAATCAGATAAATAATGATCAATGGAATCAGATAAACAAGCATAAGTATCTGGTGCGAATACTGTTTGATTAATTCACTGACAAAGTTGTCCAAATTTTGAAAAAACATTTTTTATTCCTAATTAGGTTGTTATTTTTTTATTCAAGCATATATCTTCATATATGATTTTCAAATGCAATTTTCAAGCCAAACAGAAATGGAAAATTCATCTTTTACGTTAAACACGAAAAATTCACATTCAGAACCACCTGCCCCTGAGGAACAAGTCCTGGAAAAAAGAAAACAGGAAATTGAAAAAATGTACCTTTCACACGGGGCAGAAATTACTCCGGTTTTATTTGCGATCGGGGTATTGATTGTTCTCTACCTGGGTTGGAAAGCAGATCTTGAAAATTATATCACTGCAGAGTCCGGCCTCGGCTATTGGCTGGGTATTGTTGGCTCTGTCATGATGTTGCTGACCTTGTTGTATTCATTACGAAAGCGCCTGAAATCAATGCGTGACTGGGGACAGGCTCGAACCTGGTACACCATACACATGATATTGGGAATTATTGGTCCGGTGCTTATTGTCTTTCACAGCAATTACAGTCTTGGCGCTTCCACAAATGAAACTGTGGCAATGATCAGCATGATTGTGGTCGTCATCAGCGGTATTGTCGGACGCTATTTGCATGACAAGATTCGCTATGGATTATACAAAAACGAGGCAAAGTTGGAACAATTGCAACTGGACAATCTTTTTACACAACAGCAACTGTCACAACTGAACAAAGTCAATCCGAATTTGTTCAACACACTTGAAAAATATAACGATAATATACAGGTTGATTCTTCCGGATTGTTAAAATGTTTTTTTCGGATGTTATCCATCCATACTCAAATCATGACATCCAAACCAAAGGCAAAAAAGATATTAAAAAAAGCGCTCAGAGAATTAACAAAAAACAATAATTGGACATCACAGATGTACAAGCAAAACTTTAGGGAAGCAAATCAATTCCTAGCAGCTCATTATGAAACCATCAAAAAAATTGCCAGCTTTTCATTTTATGAACGTTTATTGAGTATCTGGTATTTTCTGCATGTACCATTGTTTTATATGATGATGGTTTCTGTGATATTTCATATTATTGCCGTACATATGTTTTCAGCACATCCCATTTAGTTTGAACAACTTAGCCTACACTAACGTATTCCATCTGTACTCTTAAATATTGAATAGCAACCTTCTTATGCAAAAAACCATTCGTAAACTGATTACCTTTCTCACTATACCCATTGTTTTTTTTAACTCAGTAGGCGCCGCACCGCCACCCGCGCAAAAAAATAAACTCCACCTTTATGATGCGACAATCGAAAAAATAAAAACAACAACAGGAATCGATTTTATAGCCATACCTGCCGGCTGTTTTCTAATGGGCTCTCCCACAACAGAAAAAGAACGTGCAGAAGAAGAATATCAACATAAAATTTGCCTTACAAAAAATTTTTTAATCGGAAAATACGAAATTACACAAGCTCAATGGGAAGCTGTTATGGGAAACAACCCTTCTCATTTTAAAGAGTGTGGTGCAAAATGCCCGGTTGAAAGTATTAGCTGGGAAGATGTTCAAATCTATTTAAAAAAACTGCATAACAAAACCGGATTCCAATTTAGATTACCAACAGAAGCAGAATGGGAATATGCTACCAGAGCAGGTACAACGACTGCCTTTTCTTTCGGCGATAACATCAACACATCACAAGTGAATTATGATGGTGACTATCCGTACAAAGGCAACATTATTGGTCTTGACAGAAAACAGCCTGTTCCCGTTGGTTCCTTACCTGCCAACCCCTGGGGGTTGCATGAAGTTCATGGTAATGTCTGGGAATTTGTCCAGGACTGGCACGAAGTTGACTATTACAAAACCAGCCCCAAAAATAATCCTAAAGGTCCTGCCGATGGATCTTTTCGTATTCGCAGGGGTGGTAGCTGGCGATTTGATGCCAAGTTCTGCCGTTCAGCATTTAGAGGACGATTTAGGCCCGACAGTAAAAGTAAATTGTCGGGATTCCGTTTAGCCATGAGCTTAGGAACGATCATGAAATAGGCGCATACCAAGCTACGCAACTGTTTTAGTAACGCAGCTATCGGCAAAAACTCAGTCGTTAGAAATCTGAAGTCGTGGTCGCGCTAAGTATAACTTTTATGAAGATAAATCAACCACCTTATATCTGACGGCTGCTTCAAAAATCCGCACCCCTCCACCTTCTGCGGCAGTTTGATAAAGTTGCTCAGCGTCAACCACATCGACACCAACCAAATAATCAACCCCAAATTTACTTAATTCTGTCACCCATGGTGTACTAGGTCCCATCAAAACTGTTTTAGTATTTGCAGACAACTCCATTAACCGAGGAAAAGTCTTATTGGTGATTGAAGTTGCAGTAACAAAAACCCAATCAGCATCAGCTATAAAATATTCTGATGCTGTATCAGGATAATCTCTATCCACTGGTTGTCGCTCCAACACTTTAAGATTATATTGGGAATAATAGCGTTCAATACCAGGGTAATGACCTATTACAATTATTTTTTTATCTTTTATTTTAGGAAAGAAATGCTCAAAAACGGCAAGATTAGCTTTCCCTGGCGCTGGCTCTAATATTTTGCCGGTAAGTCTTTCCTGACTGTTAATACTGCAATTGATTGCTGCTAATCCGATTGTAGCTTTGAAAGGGTCCCATTCTTTTACCCATGTGGATAATTTCTGCAATGATTTGCCTTGTAATGTACCTGCCCATGCCAAAGTTCGAGTTGCAATAGCAGGGCTCATTGCCAAACCTGAATGACTTGCCTGACAAACCGTCCAGACCTGACCAATAACAATACGCTCAACTTCACGCTGGTCATTTGAAGCATCTAACAATAATTCATAAACTCTGTTGGGATTATCCATATCAAATTTCACCATCACAAATTACAAATCAAAAAATTGGACGAAGCTCTGATCTGAAAAAACGACATCCACTGCTTATACTCCGCGCAATCACGACTACGCAAAGTAAGTATATAGCTATTTATTACATTTTATACTTCAATGCAGATGAATTAAAACCTACTCTCAAATATTTGGCAGTGGACTGACTCAAATTATCGCGCTAATTTGCATACTGACTCTTTGATAGCTTTGCACGAAATATGAAATACTCCCAGTTTTCCTTAACCCCCCAAAATAGCCAGGAATAGCTCATTAAAATAAATTAATTAAAAGTAAATTATGAGATTTTCCTAATTTTAAATATAAGAAACTTCTCACGCCGTTCGAAGCCATTAGGGGGCTGAAAAATAGTCTATACTTCGCGCGGTCACGGATGCAGAATTTATAGCGCACTGATTTTTGTCGAAAGCAAGGCACTAAAACAGGCGCATAGCAAGCTACGCAACTGTTTTAGTAACGCAGTTATCGGCAAAAATCAGTCGTTAGAAATCCGCAGATGTGGCCGCGCGAAGTATATATTTGGAGCCTGGATATAACTTTCAGGGAAGACGAAAGCCGTATGGAATGATGGTTTCCGATTTAAGCTGTTATTTGGGAGCTGATTTTAATGCGCTTGTCCTGCCCCAATACCACTGAAGAAACACTTTCTTAACATGCATCTTTACTTGCATGATTCACTGGCAAAGCGTATCATTTTCTGATATTAATTCTTCGGGTTTGCTGAAGCTTCTTAGCTTTGGTAATTAAACAGGAAGTCGGTGCGATCTTTATAAACAAAGCCGACGCTGCCCCCGCAACGGTAATTGAGTATAAAGTCAGCTACACGCCACTGTGTAATAACATGGGAAGGCGCTGACTCTGATCCTAGATTCGCTCATAAGCCCGGATACTGGCCCGGAAGTAATTTTTGATTTGAATTGCGGAGGGCGATTCAGATGGTGTCTCTTGACGCCTGTCTTTTTTCGCCTCCTTTAAAATCCCACAGCTTTGGGAACAGTTTTTTTTGAGAGGTGTCGCTATGTCTACGAATTCTGGTTTAATCACATCAAATGCTGGATTATCCTTGTGGCAGGATAAAATCTTACCGGCATTATTAATCACTTTATTCTCTGGAATATTACTTTTTTTTACTGGATTTGCTGAAACACCGGCTTTACACAATGCCGCACACGATGGACGCCATTCAGCTGGTTTTCCTTGTCATTAAGCAATATAGCGATGATTAATTTCACCAACATTAAAAATATTATTTTAACCGCTGCTGTCTCCGGACTTTTAGCCGGCCTACTCTTGACCATCATCCAACACTTTTTTGTGATGCCTTCCTTGTTTGAGGCTGAGATTTTTGAACATGCTGCAACTGAAATTTCTTCACCAATAACTACAGAAAACCATGAAATGGAAGAGTGGCAACCGGAAGATGGCATTGAACGGACAATTTATACCGCCTTAGCCAATATCAGTATGGCTTTCAGTTTTGCAATGCTGTTAGGCGCAGCAATTCTGGTATCCGGAAAACAAACAAACTGGCTAACAGGCGGGATATGGGGAATAGCAGGCTATCTGGTGTTTTTTGTCGCTCCAGCGTTGGGTCTGCCACCTGAAGTTCCAGGCGCAGAAGCTGCAGCACTTAAAGACCGCCAGTTATGGTGGCTTGCGACTGTTTTGGCAACGGCAATCGGACTGGCGTTATTGGTTTTTCCAGGTAATTGGCTACTGAAAGCATCTGGACTCCTGATATTAATTTCACCGCATTTAATTGGTGCACCTCAACCTGAAGTCCATGCAAGCGCAGCACCTCAATCAATAGTTAAATCCTTCATTAATGCGGCAATTATCGCAAACCTGATATTCTGGCTGGCATTAGGAATTTTCCAGGGAATTTTCACAAAAAAAGGTTTACAGCCCAGGGCAAACGCATTAAATTATATTAATTAAAAGTAAGTTATGAGATATTTCTAATTTTAAATATAAGGAATGCCTCATGAGTGAAAGTATAATTGAATGTTTTTCAAACATAAAAGACCCGCGCATCGACAGAAAGAAACTTCAT
>JALSJK010000169.1 GCA_026989395.1 Methylomonas sp. | reverse complement strand
GCAACACTTCAAGGTGTTTAATCTCGTCGTCTGATAGGTGGTAATCATTCATGTCGCTATTATATTCGCAATCAATGTAATGCGCCAGCTAGTTAATGTGCATTCTTAATCGCGAATAGTATATCTTCTTCGTCATCAAATAATATCGTGTCATGTTGGCTGGCCAATCCGGTTGAAACATGAAGCAGAATATCGAACCCCATTCTGTGCTTGCCCGGTAATGGCACATTTTCTGACGATCGGGATAAAATAAAATAACGGATATACTCAGCGACATTATCATCCACCCAGTCCGGACAAGGAATCAGATCGGGAATTTTGCGGCTGATCACCTCGCCTTCAGTGTAGCCAAAAATGTGTTGGGCGGCGAGATTGAATGTCGCCACCGTACCATCCGGATTAAAAGTAATAATGCCATCAGTGGCATTATGCAGCAACGACTGAAGTTTGGTTTGTGCGGAAATCAAGTCAAAACCAGCCTTGGAAACCTCCTCATGCTGTTTTTTTAGGTCGACCAGTTCCTGCAGAAGCTTTTTAACTGAATCCGGTGTTATCTGCCGTTCCGAGTTCTGCATAAAATCAATTCGGGATCATATTACAGAAAAGCATGAACCTCATTTCCATTGCCTTTGTATTCAATATGATTAAAACTGAGTTTATTAGCGATTGCGATACCACGCCCATGATTATCCATTGCCCTTTGTGGATCAAAATCCAAATAGCCCTGCCAATCAAAACCATTGCCTTGATCTGTAATGATTATTTGTATCCCCTCAGAGTTATTGTTGAACTGAATTTTGGCATATTTTTCGGTATTTTCGGTCTGAGCAAGTCTTTTTTCTACTTCCTGTTGCCACTCTCCACTGGCATTAAGCACTGACTTTTCTTCATAAGTGATAGCCAGATTACCATGCTCAATAGCATTTATCATAAGCTCAGTAAGACCCAGAACTACTTTTTCAGGATCAGTACAAGCGTTCGATATCAAGGTAGCAATTGCACGGGCCTCGTCTGGAGTTTGAAAATCGAAACTGGCTGATTTCAACAAGCCCATGGTTTGTTTGGTTTGATGGAGATCAGTTTGTAGTTTTTTAAATCGCAACCGGTCATTAACGGCTGTATTGACAATCGACAACAACATTTCTTCAGCAAACGGCTTGGTCAGATAATAATAAGCACCTGCAGAAATTCCTTCCAGAATATCATCGTGACTGGCTTTTGCGGTTTGAAAAATTACTGGGCAATTTTTTAGAATTTCGTGTTCTTTGATACGTTCCAAAACTTTCAAACCGGAAAGATTGGGCATCATCCTGTCCAGCAAAATCACATCAAAACTTTGTGGATGTTTTTCCAACATGGACCAGGCTATTTCGCCATCTTCAGCAGTACTTATTCGGTAATCACAATCAGCCAGATACTCTGATATGATTTCGAGATTCAGTTGTTCATCATCAACAATCAGTATATGGGGTTTTTGCTCGCCTGCCATCCATCTAGACTCCGAAAATAGTGCCAATTATTCAAGAATAGACGATATATAAAATTTAACCAGGTTGCCCGGTTGAAATTATCCTTTTTGCGAATCAAAACTGGTTTTTTGATGATTAATAATTTGCAACAATCACCCATAAGCGACTGATTATAAATAACTAGATTCCGTTTTATAAAGGTAATAAAAAATCAATTTTAAGGAAGCATCATTCATTAATGCGGAATTTGGATATCAAAAACCAAAGCCATCTTCTCCATTTCAAACAAAAAAGGACATGATTTTAAAATCCTTCCGCTATTTTTGCGTCACCCAAACCGAACTTAAATTAAGCGCTTTTTTGGCTCTGGAAGCATAGGAGCCTGCCTCGTATTTGGTTTTAAAACCTGTCACACGAAGCCGATACCATTGTTCGCCTTTCACCTTAACAGGTACGACTTCAACCGGTATTCCCTTTTTTTTGAATTCAGCCGCTTTTTTCTTGGCATACCAGTCCTGTTTAAAAGAAACTAAATTGACGGTCCAGTCAGCCGATGTTTTGGTTTTTTTCTTACTGACTGCTTTTGTTGATTTCTTTGGCTTGCGAGTTTCGAGTTTTTTAATGGAAGTCGACAATTCAGTCAATTTATTATTGATATCTGAAATTTGTTGTTGCAGTTTGCCAATAAGTCCCTGCATTTCTTCCTGACTTTGATTTGTACCGGCTTGGTTGTTTAATTGATCTTTCAACATAGCCAATTGAGTTCTGATGCTCTGTTGATTATTGTCTAGTAATAGATATGAGTCTTTTAGACTTTTCAAAGTGTTTTGCGTATTAACATCCGGTTCCGTGACTGATTCTTCCATATCTGAAACCAATGTCGTCAAATCAGCTACAGTGGAATCCAGATTGCTGCTTTGAACCATCGCTACAATGGCTAGAATACAGGCTAATGCTGCGATTCCCAGAGCAATACTGGCAAATTTATTCTTTTCCTCCTGTTCCCGAGATAAGCGTTTTATTTTTTTATTGATTTGTTCAATGGCATCAGTGGCATTATCCGGTTGAGCATTGGTCATCTGCTCTTTAACATCAGCCACCTCTGCCCATAGTTGACTTACTTGGGCCGTTAATGCTTCCGCTATGACATTGTTACCAGTTTCCGGTTTTTCTTCAGCAACAGAATCTTGTTTTAAATCCTCACCAGAATTAGCAGTTAATGCCTCTTGAATGACACCAGACTCAAAGCCGCCTTGTGCCGGCGGTTCGGATAAATCTTCATTGGAGTTTTCTTCAGGAAAAATATCATCGTCATCGGCAGTAATATCAAAATCATCCAAATAACTGTTATCTTCTGCTGTCA
Source organism: Methylomonas sp. (assembly GCA_026989395.1). Taxonomy (GTDB): domain Bacteria; phylum Pseudomonadota; class Gammaproteobacteria; order Methylococcales; family Methylomonadaceae; genus JALSJK01. The sequence goes on along the minus strand of JALSJK010000169.1, from coordinate 35,225 downwards.
CTTCAGGCTGACTGGGTTCTGATGCCAGCGGCTCCTCTGAAATTAGTGTTGCCGAATCATTTTCTTGAGAAAATTCATCTGGCTCATCCTCGGCAAACTCATCTATTTCTACTAAGTCTTCGGTTGCTTGTTCTTCATCAGCATTCCCAAACATTTCATCCATTAACAGCTGATCAATCGCATCATCATCTTCAAGAAAGTCATTCGTATCTGATGCTTGTTGATTTTCTGATGACGAGTCGTCTAGCTTGTTCTGTTTTTGTGTGTTTTTTTCATCTGCCATAATAATTTATAATGGTAATTATATGATTATAAAATGGTTTTGACACCCTACTATTATTATAAATGTAGTCAAAAAATCTATTTCCTTCAGGTATCATGGATTTAACACTATAACGATAAAGTTTTTTCAAGATCTAACTCTCCGTAAATTGGTTCCCAATTTACGGAGTAGAAATTTACCGTAATATCTCTTTCACGCTTAAAATTACCCATGCAGCTTCCAATAAGTTATTAATTATAAGAACTAAAAAAAGGAACGTCGAAACTCCCTTAAGCATAAACAGTATAACTACATCAAAAAAATGATAAACTTTAATGCCAAAAAATGGCGTCACGGGTCATGCAATTAACGATTACAGTTTTAGGATATACCAAAAATAATTTTATTGATCGAATTTTATTTGGAGTCAACGAATGTAAATGTTCAATTCTGGAAATGCGGGCGAACCGGTTAATGGCCTGTACAGCGGCGTATTTTCTGATCAATGGCGAGTGGAATCAAATAGCAAAGCTGGAAAACCTGCTAGAAAACCTGGAAAAAAAACTGGAAATTAAAATTCATCTGCTCAGACCAGGAAAATTTATCAGTCACGATGATTTTACCCCATATTCGTTGGAGACAGTCTCATTAGAACGCCAAGACGCGTTACAAAGTATTATCGCTTTCATAAGCGACCATGATCTCACCATAGAAGAAATATCCAGCAGCCGATATGTTGATTCTTATTCACAATCAGAATTAGTGACCACCCGCTTTATTCTACTGGTTCCTGCGGGGATAAGAATCCTTAACTTGAGAGAAGAATTTCTGGAATTTTGTGATCATATTAATATTGATGCCATTTTGGAACCCATAAAAAGATAAATAGTTGCTTTAACCCAAATTGGAAAACATTTCATAGATTTCTAATTCAGTGTCCTGTTTTCATTTAAAGTAAGCATCCATATTTCAGCTTCAAGAAGCTGAATTCTGAAACAATCAGTCATCATAAAAATGAGGGATTATTAAAGACAAAAGGTATACAATCAGCTTCATGAAGTCTAATTTTTTTCAAAACATTCCCATCCGAACCAAACTTATCTTAATCATGTCAGTCACTGCTGTGTCTGCCATGCTCTTAATCACATCGGCATTTGTTGTTTTTGAATTTCAAAGTAAAAGAAGAGCTGCCGAACAAGAGCTATTGTCTCTTGCCAATGTGGTGGGTTGGAATTGTTCTGCTGCCCTGGCTTTTGCGGATAACAAAGCTGCCGAAAAAACCCTGACAGTATTAAAAACCAATCCTGAAATTGTCGCAGCATTTTTATATGACCTAGATAATCATATTTTTGCGCAATTCAATACTGCGGAAAATCTGGTTTCACCTTGGGAAAAATCACGACTCGAAGCCGTTGGAAATTACAAATTCAAACCCACTACTGGAGCCATGCATAATTCAGGTTCCTGGCTGACAACTTTAAAAGAAATTTTTGTAAATAAGCTTTTCCCCTCAACCACAACAAGTGGCACACTGAAATATGATGACGAAGGATTTTTGCACCTGGTGCAACCCGTTATTCTCAATCAAAAAACGGTTGGAAGTATCCATCTGGTTAACGACTTATCCCGATTAAAAGAGCAGCTTTTTTCATTTTATCAAATTCTCATCGCAGTTTTATTATTGACCCTATTGGTCATTCTTAGGTTATCTTCCAGATTACAAAAAATCTTCTCTGAACCATTGCTTGATTTCATGCAGGTTATGAAGTCAGTTGCCACGAAAAAAGATTTTACTGCTCGTGTCAAAAAAACAGGTGAGGATGAATTCGGTCAAATGGCCACTGTATTTAATACCATGCTGGGCGAAATCCAAAGCAGAGATTCCGAACTCAACTTGCATCGCACTGCTTTGGAAAAAAAAGTCATCGCCCGAACCAAAGAACTATCAAAAAAAAATCAGGAACTGGAAAAAATCACCCAAAGTGCATTACAAGCGAAAGAGGCTGCAGAGCAGGCCAGCCGGACCAAAAGTGATTTTTTAGCGATGATCAGCCATGAAATTCGTACCCCCATGAATGGTATTCTTGGCATGACTGAGTTACTAATGCATTCGAAACTGGACGACCGCCAGGCAAGATTAGCCAATACTATTTTACGCTCGGCTAATTCTTTGCTAGGCATAATTAACAACATTCTGGATTTCTCAAAAATTGAAGCCGGCAAGCTCCAGTTAGTCAAAACTGATTTTGATTTACGACAATTACTTGAAGAAACACTGGAAACTTCTGCAAATCAAGCCCACCGTAAAGGCCTGGAATTAGTTCTCAATTTACCACCCAAACTGAATTACATCGTTCATGGCGATTCAGAAAGACTTCGCCAGGTATTGATCAACTTGATTGGCAATGCCATTAAATTCACAGAAACGGGCGAAGTACAATTAAAAGTCACACAACAAAAATCAGCAACAAATAAAAGCCAGATTATTTTTAAATTTGAAATTCTGGATACCGGGCCTGGTATTGAACCCGAGCAACAGCAACGTATTTTCGAGGGCTTTACTCAAACCGATGGCTCCATTACCCGCCGCTTCGGAGGAACGGGTCTGGGGCTGACCATTTCCAGACAGTTAGTCCAACTCATGGATTCGGAAATCTTTTTGCACAGCAACCCTGGCAATGGCTCATGTTTTTATTTTTCGCTTGATCTGGAAGCAAAACAACCTGTGCAAGCCCTTAAAATAGATACCCGTCCGTTACGGGGGGTAAAGATTCTGGTTGTCGATGATAATCTCAGCCAAAGAAAAATACTGCTTGAGCAACTAAAGGCATGGGGAATGCGCTGTACTTGTGTTGGCAATAGCAGCAGAGCCCTTGCTGAATTAAAAGATGCTTCCTCAGAAAACGATCCTTACCGGATAGCTCTCCTTGACTGGCAAATGCCAGACATTGACGGCATGAAACTGGCTTCCATTATTCGAAGCGAGTCTTTAATTTCGCATTTATTCCTCATTATGCTCAGCTCAGACACTTTTAGTGCAGAAGCTGATCAGTTCAGTAATTTTGGCATCAGTTACTATCTCACTAAACCGGTTTATCAAAAACCTTTGTTAAATAGCCTGCTAAGGTTATTGGGCGCATCGCACGAAATTTCTGTTAAATCGTCTAGTTCGCCAAGTCAAAACAGAAATAAAATTGAGGCAAAAATTCTGCTTGCTGAAGACAACGTAATAAACCAGGAAGTCGCTCGCAGTATGCTGGAAGAACTGGGTTGTGATGTTCATATTGTTGACAATGGACTCAAAGCCATAGAAGCAATTGAAAAACAGCATTATGACCTGATTTTTATGGATTGTCATATGCCAAAACTTGATGGTTTGCAAGCGACACAAAAAATTCGTAAACAGGAATCCGGAAAGGCTAGAATTCCGATTATTGCACTAACAGCCGATGTACAAAAAAATATCCGCGACCAATGTGCAGCTGCGGGCATGGACTTCTATATCACCAAGCCGTTTACTCAGGTACAAATTTTACAAATTCTGGAAAAATGGCTGCCCCACAAAGTGATCGAAAAAAGTCACAATGAAGCAAGTAACCTTGCCAATTCTACTTCAGCCAGTCATTATCATGAACGGCCTGTTATTAATTACAATGCATTAGAACAATTGCGTTCTTTGCAAACCTCCAGCGGTGAAAATTTATTAGTCAAAACGGTTGAAATGTTTCTGGAAAATACGCCTAAGGATATTGAAGCAATGCAACAAGCTTTTCAGGCACAAAAACCAGCAGAATTTGGGAAAATCGCTCACCGCTTAAAATCGGCCTGCGCTATCGTCGGTGCACAAGATATGGCCAGCGCCTGTGAATCCTTGGAAATCCTGGGAAATCAAGGGATTTTAAAAGGCTCTGACAGAATGCTGCAGGTGATCAAAGACGGGTTGCAAAAAGTAGCAGTCTCACTGGAAAAGCAAATCGAATCCACTCAATCCCAACCTAAACCTGAAAAAAAACCTGCACTTTCCAAACAGCAACGCATTCTTATTGTTGATGATGACGCCAGTTTTAGATTAGTTACCAGCGAAGCGCTCCGCTCAGCAGCATTTCTAGTCGATGAAGCAGAAAGCGGCATCCAGGCATTAAATAAAATCAAAAATCAAACGCCTGACCTGATTCTGCTTGATGCTGGAATGGAAGGACTTGATGGCTTTGAAACCTGTAGAAAACTCAGAATTGATCCGGCAGTGTCTGATATCCCTGTGATTATGGTTACAGGCCGTGATGATATGCAATCTGTTAATCAGGCTTTCGAAGTTGGTGCATCTGATTTTATCCCTAAACCGATTAACTACGCGGTTCTGATTCACCGGCTGCAATTTATCCTGAGAGCCGTTCAAAATACCGCTGAGCTTAAGAATAAAAAACTACAGCTGGATGCAGCCCAACGAATCGCTCGTTTAGGTTACTGGAACTGGCAGCCAGAACAGAACCAATTCAGCATTTCTTCACATCTGGCAATGTTATGCGACCTTGAAATGAAGGATTTTGACGGAACTTTGCAGGGTTATCTTCAGCTCATTCACCCTGAAGATCGAAGTTTTGTTAAAGATGCTATCCAGGCAACTATCAATCAGCAATCAAATCAAATGGTTGAATATCGACTACAAGTTGCTGACTCTCATTCTATTTTAGTTCATCAGGAAATGCTCCAGGTAACTAACAACAGTGACAAAATTGTTATTGGTACCGTTCAGGATATTACCCAACAACGAGAAAGCGCTAAGCAAATTCACCGCCTTGCCTATTTTGATAATCTAACCGGTTTGGCAAGCCGCGCCTATTATCAGGACAGAATTGAAGAAAGCATTAAAAATGCCAAACGACGAAATGAAGAATTTGCATTTCTGTTTTTGGATTTGGATGGTTTCAAAGATGTTAATGACAGCTTCGGTCACAACATTGGCGATCAATTTTTAAAATCTATTGCTCAGCGCTTGAAAAAAGTTGTCAGGGATATTGATTTTGCCGCTCGCTTAGGTGGCGATGAATTTTGTATTATTGTTGGCAATTTGTCCGATGATTATAATGCTGCGGAAGTGGCCGACCGCTGCTTGCACGATATTAATCAACCCTTAACAGTCGGTCCCCACCAGATTAAACCCAGAGTCAGCATTGGTATCGCGATATTTCCCAAAGATGGCGACAATGAACATGATTTAATGAAAGCAGCAGATGTTGCAATGTATGCCGCAAAACAGGCAGGGAAACAACGTTATGCGTTTTATTCTCCTGAAATGACTACCAAGGCAAAAAAACGCTTGCATGATGAACAATTATTACAGACTGCCCTGGATCAAAATCAATTTATTCTTCATTTTCAACCACAAATTTCTTTTCAGACCCGGCAAATTATTGGTGTCGAAGCGTTGATCAGGTGGTACCATCCCGACAAAGGAATAATACTTCCTGATGAATTTATTCCAATTGCAGAAAGTCTGAGCTTAATCGATAAAATTGACCAATGGGCGCTTCGTAATGCCTGCCAACAAATTGCCGAATTTAATCGCACTATCGGCCACATTCCTAAAATTGCAGTTAATATTTCTGCAAAACATTTTGCAACATCGACATTTCCCGACTTGATTCGGAAGGTTCTAGAAGACACCGGTTTAGCCCCGGAATTACTGGAACTTGAGGTAACTGAAAGCATCATGCAACTGGAAACCAATGATACCATTTTCCATCAACTCAAAGAGATGGGAGTAAAAATCGCCATTGATGACTTCGGAACTGGTTTTTCCTCACTCTCGTCTTTAAAACAGCTTCATGCAAACTGCTTGAAAATAGACAATATTTTTGTACAAGATGTTGTTATCAACTCCCAGTCATCTCTATTGTTGGGAACAATTTTTGGCTTAGCCAATGCCTTGAACTATACTTTAATTGCTGAAGGGGTCGAAACTGAAGAACAAGCTATGGTTATGAATGGACTTGGCTGCCAAGTTGCCCAGGGGAATTATTTTTGTACGCCGATTGCTTTTGAAGAATTACCTGAATTGCTGAGTGCAGACTTTTCCATGAACAAAACCGAAACTACAACTTAAAGTAACTTACAAGACATTAGCAGGCGATATCACATTATCTGTTGTCTGCATCTAACAATTCAATCATGGAAAATAATCCTCCTGATTTTAAACATAAATTTTCACGTCAACCGACCTTACCAACCCTGCCCATTGGTATTCAGCATTTACTGGCGACATTAGCTGATGAGAATTTAACTTATCCTAAACTAGCCAAGGAAATCATAAATCATCCTAATATTGTCGCCCGATTAGTTGCTCTGGCCAACTCTGCCTGGGCTGCCCCTGTGGTTCCCATAACCGACCTTGAAACTGCATGTGCCCGATTAGGAATGTCCATTGTCCGCAGTACCAGTCTCGCTTTAGCCATCGCATCTCCTTTTAATCCGGCTCGTTGTCCTGGGTTTGACATTGAACGATTCTGGAGTACCGGCATTTTGGTTTCTGAAGGCGCTGCCATATTAGCAACGAAAGCCAAACCTGAAATTTTCCTTGATGAAGCAAAAGGAACCGCTCAAACAGCAGGAATATTACATCACTTTGGGCTCTTATGGTTTGCCGATCAAATGCCAGATGAAACCGCAAAAGCGTTGAAAATGAGAATGAATACCCCTCCCATTTCTCTTAGCCAGGCATTACGCCAACTAACCTATACAGACTATACTGCTGTCGGCGGATGGATCGCCCGAGAGTGGGGTCTACCCGAACTATTAGCAACGGCTGTTGAGCAACACCTGAGCCTGGAATATAAACAAGAATTTTGGGAGATAACTTTACTGGTCGGATCAGCTGCCAGAATGGCTGCTGCCTTACTTCGTGGTGATGAGGAAAAACCTGAAAATTATCGTTTAGAATCTTTGGGCATCAGTTTATCCACACAAGATGCTGTATTCGAACAAATGACCAAAAAACTCGATGGCTGCCGTGAAATGGCCCGCGCATTATCTCTGTGAATATTCTTTTCATCACTATTTTAATGGTTTCAATTTGGCCTAAATGTTAAGCTATTGCTTAATTTTTATTGACAAGGCAAGACCATGACAACAATTAAAATTGGCAATGCGGTTCCTGATTTCACAGCATTAGCAACTGGAAATAAAACAATAAAACTATCTGATTACCAAGGTAAAAATCTGGTTCTTTATTTTTATCCAAAAGATAATACCCCGGGTTGTATCAAGGAAGGTCAGGCGTTCAGGGATCACTATGAAGAATTTGTTGCTTTAAATACCGAAATTCTTGGTGTGTCTCGCGATAGTCTTAAAAGTCATGAGAATTTCAAGACAAAACAGGAATTTCCTTTTGATTTGATCAGTGACACTGACGAAGAATTGTGTCAATTATTCGATGTGATCAAAATGAAAAATATGTTTGGAAAAAAAGTTAAAGGTATTGAACGCAGTACTTTTCTGATTGACCCAGAAGGTCGATTAGTTCGGGAATGGCGCAAAGTTAAAGTTAAAGAGCATGTTGATGAAGTGCTGGAGGCCGTTAAATCATTGGGCAAAGAAAACTAAAAAAAGCCAAGCTGACTTTCTTACCATTATTGAATCTGATTCTTATGAAGAACTTCGGAGATCGAAACATTTCCACTTTTAGATAAATCTGAAATTAATTCAGTATCCTGAGAAATCTCATTATTTTTTGGCCATGCGGTAACAACCGCTTTAACCAACGTTGCCAATGGAATTGCAAAAAACACACCCCAAAACCCCCAGAGTCCGCCAAAAAATAAAATTGCTACAATAATTGCGATTGGGTGTAAATTGACCGCTTCGGAAAATAACAATGGCACCAGCGCCACGCCATCAATAATTTGAATAATAGTGTAAGCAATCACGATATACAAAAATTCATCAGCATTGACACCCCATTGAAAATAAGCAACGCCGATGACAGGAAAGGTGACCAAAGTCGCACCGACATACGGAATAATCGCTTGCAAACCCATAAACACCGCCAGCAACATGGCATAATTCAGTCCAAGAAGTGAAAAAGTCACATAACTGACTACCCACAAAATCACAATTTCAACAAATTTGCCGCGAACATAATTACCAATTTGCATATCAACTTCCTGCCACACTCGCATGGATAGATGCCTGTCTTTAGGTAAAAACTGGGTCGCCCAGACAATAATATCCTGTTTATCCTTGATGAAAAAAAATACCAGCATGGGCACCAGAACCAGATACACCATTGCCGTCACCATACTAATCACAGATGCGGCAGAAAAAGACAATAATTCCTGAGTATATTTCAATATTTCCTGCTGAGCTGAAAACACAATAGTCTTTAATTTATCCTCGGAAATAAGCTGTGGATACATTTCAGGTAAACGCATGATCTCCTTTTGCATCGCCTTGATCATCGCGGGTGTGTGTTGAACCAGTTGCAAAGTTTGTTCGTAGAGCATGGGCATTAAAACAAACAACAGAAATGCCAGCGCGGCCATGAAAGTGAAAAAAACTAAAAAAACGGCAATAATTCGCGGAATTTTCAATAATTCAACCTTAGCAATCAACCCTTCCAGCAAATAGGCGATAACAATTGCAACCAGTACCGGCATCAAAATATTGCCGAGGTAAAAAACAATGAGAAAGCCGAACAGTAAAATTAACGCCAGCGCCACGGCCTGCGAATTTGGCAAAAAACGCTTTACCAGATTGGTAAAAATTTGACTGAATGTGGACTCTGACTGCATTTTCATTATCGTTATTATTTTGAACTGATGTTATACACTAACCAGGGTTAACATCAAGCATGAGATGCTTCATTTTGAACGACTTACCCCCCAATCTTTGTTTGTAAATGGTGGCATAGGCCAAAACGGCCGCTACATATTCACGAGTTTCTTTAAATGGTATAGTTTCTATCCAAATATCTGCCGGTAATGTAGTATCTGATGGGAGCCACCGTTTAACACGATGCGGCCCCGCGTTATAAGCTGCGGCAGCCAAAGCAAAATGGCCTTTAAAGCGATCCAGAAGCTGCTTATAATAAAATGCACCATATTTGAGATTAGTTTGTTCATGAAAAAGAATATTTTTACCGCTCCATTTTTCTTTAAGATCTCTTGCAATCTGCCTGCCGGTACGCGGCATAATCTGCATCAACCCTCTTGCTCCAACGGGTGATAATGCGTTTTTATCAAAGGCGCTTTCGCGCCGAATCAATCCAAAAATAATAGCAGGGTCAATGCCTTGTGTTTTGGCATTTTGACTGACTAATTTCGAATAAACCAAAGGGAATCGCAAATTCATATCATCCCAGTGTTTAACTTTCGCGACGGTAAATATTGCCAGGTTATGCCAATCATGCTGCTCAGCAACTTTTGCGGCCGCCAAAATCTGTTTTTTATCCAGTTTTTTGACTAAGTGCCACCATTCCCTTTTTGCTTCAATATCCCGGCCAAAGAATCGAAATTCCCTCACTGCTTTAAAGCCTACACTTTCCTTCAGCTGAAGTAACTGCCTTGTTTCTAGAGAAATAGGATGATCCTGAAGTTGAGGTTGCTGCTGGAGATTTTGTGCCGCTAAAAAACCATAATAACTGCGGTTATTTTTAAGCTCTTTGTATAAATGATCCGCTTTCGATTTTTCTCCTAATTGGTTAAAAGTACGTGCTTGCCAATATTTCCAGCGTTCCTGACTTTTTTCTGCTGGTTTCAACATCGACAAAGCTTTGTTGACACTTTGCCAGTCCTGAATAGCTAAGGCAGACCGCACCGTCCAGGCTCTAATTTTTTCCTCGTTATTGTTGATTTTGCTTAATCTTGAATAGGCAATTTGTTTTTTCCTAAAGGCAAGCGTCAAAGCCAATCGTTTTTCAATATATTGCCGGTCCGCTTTGGAAACTTTGACGTTACTTTTATATTTATCCCAAATGTTCAAGGCCAAGGCATGATCTTTACTAATTAAACGACGAATACCATGAGCAAATATTGAAGCCCTGTATCTTTTCTTAATAGGCCATTTTTTAACACCTTCTACCAATTTTGGATTTCGGATAACTTTCAACCAAAATGCCGCAACTTTTTGTTTTTCTCCTGACAAACTTTTTTTAAGATATCTGGCCAATCCGTAATTTCCACTTTTCATTGCCAACCTAAATCGTTGCCAGAATTTTTTTGGGGTTAAATACCCAGTTTTTTTCAATTCGACAAACAGCTTGTCGCAAGCTTTTGGCTGAGAAGAGCCAGTCATCCACAGTTTTTTCGCGCCGTTTATAGCTTTTTTGGTTTGGCCCGTTTTATATTGCGCCCAATGGTAATAACATTGCAATTTCCTGTTGCGGCTTTTGGAAAAATTGTTAAGAAACTGTTTCCAGCGTTTGTTTCTTGCCAGATAAAACAATCTTTTTTGTTTTAATAACTTTACATAGGGTGTTTGGGCATAATTCTCCAGAAATTGAGAAATTTCTTTATCACTGCCCAAGTTCTGGATAAGCCAGCTATATTTCAAGTATGGAAATAACGGATAATTTTGTAATTGCGATAATGTTTCTTTGAATTTACCATCTTGCTTTAAAGCAATCAGTTTTTCAGCATGCAAAAAAGATTCTCGTTGCTGAGCTAACGTCATCCCCCAGTTGGTGGAGGAAAACATCAACAAGCTAACGATTATGATAAACTTATATTTCAACATTTTTTGCAACCCGCTTTTTCCAAATTCATTTTTTCTTCATCAAATAAAGTCCGACTGATCTTTCTTAAACGTGACCAAAAATCCTGATTCGCTCCAGAAATCACCATCTTACACCTGGAAATACATTTATAAAATAGCCCTGGAACATAAACGAGAGCTAATTCTGGCCCACGTTATTGCCGTCCTTGCGACTATTGTCAGCGTACCAGTACCGTTATTAATGCCAATGCTGGTCGATGAAGTATTACTGGACAAACCAGGTAAAGCCATTGCTGCTATCAATCAGTTTTTCCCTGAACACTGGCATACGCCAATCCTTTATATCGGTGTCATTCTAGTAGTCAGTTTAGTATTAAGAATTATAGCCCTTATTTTCAACATTATTCAGGCCCGCCAATTTAGTAGTATTTCCAAGGACATCATTTTTCGTATTCGCAAGCAGCTTATCAACCGTCTGCAAAAAATATCCATGACTGAATATGAAACGCTGGGTAGTGGCACTGTTGCTAATCATTTAATTACCGACCTAGATACCTTAAATCAATTTATTGGAAGCACTACCAGCAAACTTTTAGTTGCTTCTTTGACTATTATCGGGACAGCAGTTATTTTGCTCTGGATGCATTGGCAACTTGGCTTGTTCATTTTGTTACTAAACCCGGTGGTGATCTATTTCACCCGCATTATCGGTAAACAAGTCAAAGAATTAAAAGCCAAAGAAAATTCAGCATTTGGTGTTTTTCAACAAGCTTTGACGGAAACATTAGAAGCCATTCATCAAATCCGTGCCAGTAACCGGGAAAAACATTATTGCCAGCAATTAATTGAATCAGCCCGATCAGTAAAAGACCATTCTATTGCTTTTTCCTGGAAAAGTGACGCCGCAGGTCGTACCAGCTTCCTGATTTTCTTGTTTGGTTTTGATATTTTCCGCGCCACCGCTATGTTAATGGTTATTTATTCAGACCTGAGCATTGGAGAAATGTTGGCGGTATTCGGATACTTATGGTTTATGATGGCACCGGTACAAGAAGTATTAGGCATCCAATATGCTTATTATAGTGCCAGGGCGGCTCTGGATCGAATCAACAAACTTAATAATCTGGCTTTGGAGCCCCAATACCCACATTTAAAAAATCCATTTGTTAAGGGTAAAACAGTAGGTATTCGTATTGAAAACCTGCATTTTCGCTATAACGAAGACCATGAAGTTCTAAGCGGCATTAACCTGGCGATCAACCCCGGTGAAAAAGTTGCTTTGGTCGGTGCTAGTGGCGGTGGAAAATCAACTTTGGTACAAAATCTGATCGGCCTTTATCCCATGCATGAGGGTATGATTTACTATAACAATGATCCGATCAATCTAATTGGCCTGGACGTAATTAGAGAACACGTTGTAACCGTCTTGCAAAGCCCTGTTCTGTTCAACGACACCATTCGTGAAAATCTAACGCTGGGCAGAATAAGCAATGATGACGCCTTATGGAAGGCTCTGCAAATTGCTCAGCTCAAAGACACTATCGCTGCACTTGATCAAGGCCTCGATACCATTGTGGGACGTCAGGGTATGCGTATGTCGGGCGGACAAAGGCAGCGATTAGCCATTGCCCGGATGATCATTGCCAACCCAAGTGTAGTGATCCTGGACGAAGCAACTTCAGCCCTGGATGCAGAAACCGAAAGATCATTACACGCTGCGCTTGCTGATTTTCTAGATGGACGAACTACAATTATTGTTGCGCACCGGTTAAGCGCCGTCAAACAAGCCGATCATGTTTATGTTTTTGAAGATGGACAAATCTGTGAACAAGGCGCTCACCACAGTTTAATTAAGCAAAATGGCCTATACGCCAAACTTTATGGAGAATATCAGCACTAATGTCTGAAAAACATGATCTGCACAGCCATTCACTGGCTTCAGACGGTACTTTAACCCCGACCGAATTGATCAACCGTGCGAAAGAAAATCAGGTTTCTGTTCTTGCATTGACTGACCATGACACAACTTTAGGCATCATGGAAGCCCAGCAAGCTGCCAAAAAAGCCGGAATCAATTTACTTCCAGGAATTGAAATTTCTACTACCTGGAAAAATAAAACCTTACACATCATTGGTCTGAATATTGATCCGGATTATTCAGAACTTAAGCTAGGATTAGAACAACTCCAAAAAAAACGGACGTTACGCGCTGAAAAAATAGCTGAAAAATTAGCCAAAAAAAATATTCCAGGGGCTTTGGAAGCAATAAATAAAGCAGCCGGAAAAAGCATGATCACCCGCACTCATTTCGCTGATTTTCTAGTTTCTAATCAGTATGTAAATAGCCAACAACAAGCCTTTGATCATTATCTCGGTCAAGGAAAGTCGGCCTTTGTTTCGATACAGTGGGCTGAGCTTGAGACAGCGATTTCATGGATTGTAAATTCAGGCGGCATAGCCATTCTGGCCCATCCTTTACGTTATAAATTAACTGCCAGCTGGATCAGACGTTTGCTTGGCGCATTCAAGGACATGGGCGGTGAAGCTATTGAAGTAGTAACGGGAAGAAGTACCGAACAGGATATTTTTATTTCTGCAAAATATGCCCGTGATTTTGATTTATTAGGCTCTGTAGGTTCAGATTTCCATTCACCGGCAAATGTCTGGGTCGAATTAGGCCGCCTGGGATCTTTACCGGCTGATATTGTCCCAGTCTGGACAAAAATCAATTGTGATCATTTCTAGTCACATAACGTCATGAATACCACCATCGAGGTTATATCTGCCGAACATTTAGCGCTTGCTTTTATTCCCGCTTTCATAGTCATTGGCATCATTTTTTTTTGGCGGTTACATTTTGGTCAGGCGATTTATGCGCTGATCAGAATGCTGATCCAGTTACTCCTTATCGGATACTTCCTGGCCTTTATTTTTTCTTCCGATTCAATCTGGGTTATTTCTGGTGTGCTAGTTATTATGGTACTTTTCTCCAGCTGGATCGCCCTGAATAATCTCTCAAAAAAACGCAGATATCTTTTTAAATATGCAGTATTAGCAGTGTTATTGGGTGGTGGCAGCACCCTGTTTCTGGTTATTATCGGGGTTTTAAATATCCAGCCTTGGTATTCTCCCCGGTTTCTGATCCCGCTCGCCGGAATGATTTTTGCCAACTCAATGAATTCGATCAGCCTGGCTGCCGAACGATTAGATGCTGAAATCCCCAGAAACCAGTCATTTAATGATGCTCGCAATATTGCCTTTCACGCTTCGCTTATTCCAATCATCAACTCATTATTTGCCGTTGGCCTGGTTTCCCTGCCAGGCATGATGACTGGACAAATATTATCCGGCATTTCTCCCTTTATTGCAGCTAGATACCAAATCATGGTGATGTGTATGATATTTGGATCAGCTGGCATGTCATCTGCGTGTTTTTTAGTTTTAGCTAAATCATTTTTCGTAAAACCTTAGAATAGATTATTGTTTTTATTTTTATAAAAAGTTTTTTCTGGCCAAACGAACAAATAAATTCATCTTCAAATAACAACACCTCAATAGCTATTGAGGCACCTGAAATTCATCGGCTTTCCAACAATTCAAAGACCACTGTACCTTAGTACAATGGCTTACAAGCCATTCTCTTTCTATAATCACTTCCAAATTGATAGTAATATCAAAGATATTATTTGTATCAATAAAAACCCTATCTATTAATCAATAAAATTAATTATAAGCGATGAAAATAAAGACATCACATATATTACTAATAACATATATAGTTACTATTATTTTCTTTGGGTTTATATATAGCAATATTCCAAATATTTTTAATGATGGGTATACTTCTTTTACAAAATCTTTATTTCATAGTACCGCAATCATAACCACGCTGGGTATAAAGCACTCTTTTCCAGCATCAGGATTTGGCATGTCAGTTATTGCATCTGAGGCAATCATTGGGATATGTTTCATAGCTTTATTTGCCGGTAATTTCTGGAAAACCTATGTCTATAAATTACAAAAGGCCCATACTCTTAGTATAAAAAAACAATATGTGACAGCTAATAAAAGAAAGCTGAATATGTTTACAGATTATTTGCTGTTGATATTTAGCGAATACCGAATTGCCTATAAACAATTAATGACACCATTATCTAAAATCTCCAGAAATTCAAAATTAAATGTTGATTTTAAATATTCAGAATTAAAGTATTTGATGGAAAATTCAGCAAACAGGGCTGTTGTAGAAATATTCTATCAAAGACTGGATTTGTGTAATGAAAATCTAAGAGAATTATTATCTAACCCTGAAGTATTTAAAAATAAACCCCTACATCATGCCATCATCAGTTTTTTACATTTATCTCTGGTTAATGATCCAAGAAATGCCATTCTTTCCACTAATGTTTCAAAAAAACGTGATAATGAAATTGAAACCAGACCAATAAGGGTTTTTTATAAAACCCTAAAAATTCAATACCGGTTTTTAAAAATTATTCGTCGTGAACTGGAAAGTATGAGTATTTCTTGAAATTTCGCGATCACAATGAAATTTACGGTTCATAGTTAAAGTAAAAACATTTAGAATCAACTCATACAATAGTCCATCAGAATACAAACATGAGACTTGCCATGAGTTACACAGACCAAGAAGAAAAAACCAATATTTCAATATTACTTGAGCTTTACCGACAAGCCTGCATCTCTTCCAGAGAATATCTCAATCTCAGATATAAGCGCTTCGCTATCTTTGTTGCTATCACTGCACTTATTGGAGCAGCAACTTTCGCTATTGCAGAACTTCATCCCTATCATGCCACAGTCAGTGCTTTCGGGATAATTATGACAATCCTGTTTTGGTTATTGGATTTTCGTACCGAAAAATCTTTTCTGGCAAAACAAAGAAGAATCAGGGCGTGTGAAAAATTACTGGGTGTTGTCGACTATTTTATCCCCGACACTGAAAATCAACCTGGTATTCCAGTTGCCATTATTATGCACCTGATTTTTGCGACTATCCTGATGGGATGGATTGCAGTGGAAATTTTGATCATTACTACTTATGAATTTGTTTGATCCCATCTTTTCTAAAAAATGGGATCAAAATAGTTGATATTGAGTACTGATACAATTTTATTGATCCAGTCAAAAAAACGGAGCGTAAACGCTCCGTTCTCTATTGCCCGAATCCGTGACTTCACTACGGCACAGGTGGCAAGTCCTTAATTCATCACGGTTGAAAAAACATCCGCTTAACCTAAAGGTGAAGCTAAGATTTTTTCAAATCCCTTTCTAAACCAATATCTTGCCTCCTATTATCCACATTGAAATCACGGTTCCCGGAATTACTCTTCGGTTGCTACTGAAATCTTTTTCGGTTTCACAGCTTCTTTTTTAGGTATTACAATTTCTAAAACACCATGTTTTGATTTAGCTGATATTGCTTCTGCATCGGCTGTATCAGGCAAACTGAAACGCCGATAAAAGCTTCCATAAGTTCGTTCAACCCGCTTATAACCTTCTTTTTCCGTTGTCGCTTCGGTTTTTTTCTCACCTTTGATGGTCAAAACACCTTCTTCCATGCTGACTTCAATTTCATCAGGTTTTACACCCGGAATATCTGCCTCAATAACAAATTTATCTGGTTCTTCTTTAATATCTACGGCTGGTGCCCATTCAGCAGTTGCAATGGAACCTTCTCCTGCTTCATCTTGACTCCTTTCCAGCTCTTTTTGTAACTGACTCAATAAGCTCCAGGGCTCATAACGTGTAATAGCCATAACTTGTTCCTCCTATAAAAATAAATTAAATTATCGCCTTTCATGGAAGAATATATGGCTTAAGTTTTATTTTTCAACCCACCCAGACTCGAGCATTACGAAACATTCTCATCCAGGGACCATATTCGGTCCATTCTTCAGGGTGCCAGGAATTTTGCAAGGCTCTGAAACAACGTTCTGGATGAGGCATCATAATGGTAAATCTGCCATCTTCATTGGTTACAGAGGTAATTCCAAATGGCGATCCATTTGGATTAGCAGGAAATTTTTCGGTTACATCGCCTCGATTATCAATATAAGCCAAAGCCACCATCGATTTGTTTAACGTTTGCCCAGGATTAAAATCAAATTCAACCCGGCCTTCACCATGAGCAACTGCTACTGGAATTTTCGAGCCTTCCATTCCTGAAAAAAGAATTGATGGCGATTTTTTGACTTCAACCATGGCTACCCTGGCTTCAAATTGTTCTGAACGATTTCTCATAAATGCAGGCCATTGATCTGCGCCAGGAATTAATGTTTTTATCCCAGCCATCATCTGACAACCATTACATACGCCTAAGGCAAAAGTATTGTCTCGTATGAAAAAATCTCTAAATTGGTCCTTAGCCCTTTCATTAAACATAATTGACTTCGCCCAGCCGCCTCCAGCGCCTAGAACATCCCCATAAGAAAAACCACCACAGGCGACAAGACCGACAAAATCATCCAAACTAACCCGACCGTGAATAATATCAGTCATATGAATATCAATGGCTGAAAATCTAGCGGCATCAAAAGCCGCTGCCATTTCAACATGGCCATTGACGCCTTGTTCCCGCAAAACAGCAATTTTAGGTTTTGCCAAATGTATAAAAGGAGCTGTAATATCGTCATTGATATTAAAACTCAGTTCTGCATGTAAGCCTGGATCATCATCTTGCAATATTTGCTCATATTGCTGTTTTGCACATTCCGGGTTATCACGTAATGCTTGCATTCTATAACTGGGCTCAGCCCAGATTCTCTGCAAATGCTTCCTGGTTGCGGAAAAAATTTCAGTCCCGGCATTCTGAATAGTTAATTGCTGATTATTATTTATTTCACCAATGACATGAGAACACGTGGCCAAACCGCAATTTTCCAATCGTTTAAGAACTGCTTCTTGTTTTGATTTTGCCACCTGTATGACAGCGCCCAATTCTTCGCTGAATAATGCAGGCAAGACAGAATCGGCCCATTTTGTCAAATCAATTGAAATACCTAACCGCCCAGCAAACATCATTTCCGCCAGAGTAGTCAATAAACCACCGTCAGAACGATCATGATAAGCCAGAATGCATTGCAGCTGGTTTAACTCTTGGATTACTCTAAAAAAATTTTTAAATTGCTGTACATCATCCAGATCAGGAACCTGATTACCTATCTGTTTGTATGTTTGCGCCAAAACTGATCCGCCTAAACGATTTTTACCATTTCCCAGATCAATAAGAATCAAAATACTATCTTGATTCTTTAATTGCGGTGTCATCGTTTTTCTAACATCCAACACCGGTGCAAAAGCAGAAATAATTAACGAGAGCGGCGCCGTCATAATCTTTTCTTGTTGTCTGTCCTTCCAAACCGTTTTCATTGACAAAGAGTCCTTACCAACAGGTATGGCAATTCCCAATTCAGGACATAATTCCATACCCACTGCTTTCACAGTGTCAAATAATGCTGCGTCTTCACCAGAATGCCCGGCGGCAGCCATCCAGTTTGCAGAAATCTTAATACTTGATAAATCTTCAACCATTGCTGCTGCCAAATTGGTTAAAGCCTCAGCAATTGCCATTCGCCCTGAAGCAGGGCCATTTACTACGGCGAGCGGCGTACGCTCCCCCATCGCCATTGCCTCACCGGTAATTGCCTGAAAACCGGTTGTTGTAACTGCAACATCCGCTACAGGGACCTGCCACGGACCGACCAGTTGATCACGCGCCACCAACCCTGTTACTGAGCGATCACCAATATGAATCAAAAAACTTTTATCCGCAACCGCTGGAAATGACAACACTCGTTCAACCGCTTGCTGCAAATCAACCCCTGCTATATCAAAATCCGGTAAAACAGGTTTGATTCGTTTCACATCACGTAACATTTTTGGCGGCTTGCCAAACAATAATGACATGGGAATATCAACCACATTATTACCAAACAAACTGTCAGACAATTGTAAGTGTTGATTTTCTGTTGCCTCACCAATAACAGCAAACAAACAATGCTCTCGCTCACAAAATGATTGGAACAATGGCAATGACTCAGGTTTGATTGCTACTACATAACGTTCTTGGGCTTCATTACACCAGATCTGCATTGGCGACATGCCTTGATCAGCATTGGGCACTTTTCTGAGTTCAAAACGGCCCCCGCGACCACAATCATGGATAATTTCCGGAACAGCATTACTTAGTCCGCCCGCGCCAATATCATGAATGGAAATAATTGGGGTCGCATCACCCAATGCATTACATTGATTGATGACTTCCTGACAACGTCTCTCCATCTCTGGGTTTTCCCTTTGCACCGAGGCGAAATCTAAAGAGTCGGCGCTTTCACCCGAAGTTTGAGATGATGCCGCGCCACCGCCCAAGCCAATCAACATCGCGGGACCACCCAAAATAATAATAAGTGACCCAGAGGGTATAGCTTGTTTTTCCACCAACATGGGCCGAATACTGCCCACACCGCCGGCTATCATGATTGGTTTGTGATAACCTTTGTATTCGCCCTGCTTGCCATTAAATGCTGATTGTTCAAAACTTCGGAAATATCCGGCCAAATTCGGACGACCAAATTCATTATTAAATGCAGCGCCACCAATTGGTCCCTGCAGCATTATTTCCAAAGCGGATGCAATACGCTCAGGCTTACCGGAGTCAATTTCCCAGGGCCTTTGATATCCGGGGATATTCAAATGCGAAACAGTAAAGCCGGTTAGCCCTGCTTTGGGCTGAGAACCCCTACCTGTTGCCCCCTCATCCCTGATTTCCCCACCGGAACCCGTTGCCGCACCAGGATGTGGTGAAATAGCTGTTGGGTGATTATGGGTTTCTACTTTCATCAGAATTTGTGCCTTTTCTTCAACATAAAGGTATTGTTGATTATCTGGCTTTCTAAGAAAAACAGACGCTTGACTGCCTTCAATTACTGAGGCATTGTCACTATAGGCAGACAAAATATGCTGGGGATTTTTATCAGCAGTATTTCGAATCATGCTAAACAGAGTCTTACCCTGTTTTTCTCCATCTATAACCCAATCAGCATTAAAAATTTTATGGCGACAATGCTCGGAATTTGCCTGGGCGAACATCATCAATTCGACATCAGTAGGATTTCTTCCCAGTTTTTGGAAACTTTCCGTTAAATACTCTATTTCATCATCAGACAATGCCAAGCCCATCTCGATATTGGCTTGCTCCAAGGCCTGATAACCTTTCTCTACGACAGCTATCGTTGTTAAAGGAGCCGGTTGATGTTCGGCAAATACTTTTTGTTTAAGGCCTTGCTCAGTCTCAACAACAATTTGCATCATTCTGTCATGCAACAAAGGCAGAATTTGTTGTTTCATGGTTTCAGAAACTGGCGCATCAACATCGATGAAATATTCAATGCCTCTTTCAATTCTTTTTACCGAATTGAGACCGCAACGATGGGCAATTTCAGTTGCTTTACTCGACCAGGGTGAAATAGAACCCGGCCTTGGAATCACAATAAAAAAGCAATCGGTGGATTTACCAATTTCCTGAACATCACCATAATTCAGCAATTGCTCCAGAATATGCCTTCCAACTTCTGATAAATCATGATCTATATCGATAAAATGAACATACCGACCTGCAATTGCAGTTATGTCAGAAGAAATCTTCTGTAGTTCACTCAACAGTCTGTCTTTACGAAATGCTGATAATGCGGCAGGGCCTGGAATTTTTAGCATGGAATTTTTAAATGTTACGAGGTGATTAATGCCAGAACGGGACTTTTCTTTCGCATTAGAGAAAAGTCTACTTTCCTTGTGTCAAATCTTTCTTGATAGTCTCAAACAGCATAAATAATACGCCTAACCCAGAACCTTCTGACTGGGGATTGCCTTGTTCATCCGTCACAACCACTTCTGTTCTTGGACCATCTTCGGCCAGAATAATGTGGAATTTTTGATCCTGATGTTTATCTTCACCAAAGAAAAATTCGAACTCATTCCAAAGCGAGCCATCCTCAATTTCCTTTTTGTCAGGGTCAAACTGAATGGTATAAGAGCCTGCAGCCTGATTCCTTTCCGTCACTTCCACAGCCTGACGACTTAAGGCTTTTCCAACGATGTACCAGGTTCTTTTCAAAGGCTCATAGATAATTAACCGTAATGCTCCACCGTCAAATCCAACCAATTCAACTCGTCCTCTTTTACCTCCAATTTGGCTTTGCCGGTATTTTTTATCCTGTTCCGGCTCTTGCGAAAAGTCTTGGGGTTCAGGGTTTTCCGAAACAATTGTAGGTTCTTCTGGTACCACAGCTTTCCTTTCAGTTAAATCTTCGGGAAGCCGTAACGGGGAAATTTCCTGGCTGTATCGATAATCTTTTTGTTTATCAGGAAAATAAGGTTTTATGGAACTACAGGATATGAGTCCTGAAAACACTAAAAAAAACCAAAGAAATACCAAATGTCTGCTTTTTTTCATTTACTGATGATCAAATATCCGCTGCCTGTTGCATCGCTTTACGAACTGCATCGTAACAATCTTCTGTCAACCAGGTTAGTGGTAAACGTATACCTTGACCAATTAGGCCCATTTCAGCAACCGCCCATTTGACAGGTATGGGGTTGGACTGGATAAACAATTGCTGATGCAATCCGGCCAGCTTTTCATCTATTGTTTCAGCAAGTTGTTGATCTACAGAAATCGCGGCCATTACCATCTGATGCATTAATTTGGGGGCAATATTACCAGTAACAGTAATAACACCATTACCACCGAGTAAACAAAATTCACGGGAAGTGGCGTCATCGCCCGAATAAAGCGCAAAATCAGGACCACATAAATCGCGAATTTTCTCGACTCTTTCAAGGTCTCCAGTTGCCTCTTTCACTCCAACAATATTTTCAATACCCGCAAGACGACCAACGGTCTCCGGCAACATGTCACAGGCTGTTCTGCCAGGAACATTGTATAAAATCTGGGGAATATCCACCGCTTCCGCAATGGCCTTGAAATGCAGATACAAACCTTGCTGGGTCGGCTTATTATAGTAAGGTGTCACTAACAAACAGGCATTTGCTCCCACTTGTTTTGCCCGCTGTGTCAAGGTAATGGCTTCGGTGGTTGAATTTGCGCCAGTGCCGGCAATGACTGGAATTCTGCCATCAACATATTGGACAATTGACTCTATGACAGCACAGTGCTCATCTTCATTAAGCGTTGCCGATTCCCCTGTGGTTCCGACTGCAACAATTGCGTCAGTGTCTTGTTCAATATGGAATTCTACCAGTTTTTTCAAACTGCCATTATCAATATTTCCATTTGAATCCATCGGTGTCACTAATGCAACTATGCTGCCTTGAATCATGCAAAATCTCTCTTGAAAAACGTAAAAACGAACCATTATAACCACTTCCACAAAAGGTTAAAATGGAAAAATCAAGTGGACCTGCTTAAGTCCGTAGCGAATAAAACAGTTTTTAGAATTAGTTATGCGGACATTCCAATAAAACAAACTTTTCTATTTTTTGCAAGGCCCCACATACTTACCGGATAACTGGGTATTAATATTCATGGCGCCTTGTTTTGTGCCAGTCATCATCATTTTAAATTGCCCATTAAAAGATGTTTTTTGATAAGCCAAATCGCCAAAACCATCCATTTGCATTCCAGCTTGTTTGCAACGCATTTGCCAGGTTACCGTATTCGATCCTATATTCATCTTGATCATTTCACAATGTTTATTATTCAGAATCTTGTCTGGAGTCATATTTTTTTTTGTGAAACACTGATTCACCGTCATGGGTGGAATTTCCATTTTCAATGGGCCTTGCATTTTCATCTGACTGGTGATTTGCCAATTTCCTTCCTGCACATCCAATTCTGCCATCGCAACAAAGCTAACCATGAACAAACTAATACTAGCGATAAATCTAAATTTCATTACTATCCTCTTAATTAATTTAATTTCGGACTGGAAAGCTGACTTCAAGAATGCATTTCTCCAAATTCCTGATCAACATGATCAACACTCCACAATTTTTCCAATTGATAAAAATCCCGCATTTCTTCAGTCATGATATGGACAATAACATCACCCAAATCCAACAATACCCATTCTGCCCCTCCCTCACCTTCAACACCTAGGGGCTTAAACCCTTGTTTTTTTATGTTTTCTACAACATAATCACACAATGACTTAACATGCCGCGAAGAATTACCGGTGACTACGACCATATAATCGGTCACGCTGGTCTTGTCCTTGACATCAAGCGTGGTGATATTGATACCCTTGCGTTCATCCAGAGTATCTTGAACAATTTTTAACAACTTGTCTGTTTGCATTCAATATCCTGATAAAGTTTATGTTGATATATATATGAGATAACTTCGTTGGGCAATAAATAGGCTGGGTTTTTTTGTTTGAAAAAAATCTCCCTGATCTGGCTGGCTGAAATTTCCATTTGTGTCACTTTCTGGAAATATAATTTGCCATGCAAAGACCGCTTTAATTGCTGCCTGTCATTGACCTGTTTTTCTTTCAGAAAATCAGACAATACACTTTTTTTACTTTCAGGTCGATCCATCACCACAATGTGCGCATAATCAAACAATGCTTGCCAGCGATGCCAACTACTTAGACCTGCAAAAGCATCAAGCCCCATAAACAAAAGTAAAGGTTGTTGTTGATACTCCGCATGAATTAATTGCAAGGTATCTACCATGTAGGAAGTACCTTTTCGATCTATCTCACGAGTATCGACTTCCAAACCAGACTGATTACTAACTGCTAACTGCAGCATTTCCAGACGCATGTTTGAAGATGCTCCGGGGGTTTCACGATGGGGTGGTTGATGACTGGGCAAAAGCAACAATTTTTTCAGGTCAAAGATCTCCCGCACTTCTACCGCCGTTCTTAAATGGCCAAAATGGACTGGATCGAATGTACCCCCATAAATACCAATCATTCAATAATACCGAATGGCCTTATGATAAACCTCATGCGGCCACGACTGCGGATTTCTAACGACCGAATTTTTGCCAATAGCTGCGTTACTAAAACAGTTGCGTAGCTTGCTATGCACCTGTTTTAGTGCCTTGCTCTCGACAAAAATCAATGTGCTATAAATTCCGCACCCGTGACCGCGCGAAGTATAAAAAACTAACAAAATCCTAAATTCGAATATGGCCTTCGCCCAATACGATGTATTTTACAGAAGTTAAACCTTCCAGTCCGACTGGTCCACGGGCATGCAATTTATCAGTACTTATGCCTATCTCTGCCCCCAAACCGTACTCAAAACCATCGGCAAAACGCGTTGAAGCATTAACCATCACAGAACTGGAATCCACTTCCCTTAGAAATCGTCTTGCCTTACTGTAATTTTCGGTCACTATGGCTTCCGTGTGAGCCGAACTATATTGATTGATATGAGCAATTGCCTCATCAATACTTTCAAGAATTCGAATTGAAAGAATCGGTGCCAGATATTCGGTTTGCCAGTCCTCTTCTGTTGCTCTGTTACATTCAGGAATTAATGCACAGGTTTTCAGACAGCCCCGCAATTCAACGCCTTCATATAAATATTTTGCTGCCAAACGAGGTAAAACTTCAGGAGCAATTTTTTCATCGACCAATAAGGTTTCCATGGCATTACAGACACCATATCGATGAGTTTTGGCATTGAAAGCAATATTCACTGCTTTTTCAGGATCAGCACTGCTATCGATATAAACATGGCAGATGCCATCGAGATGTTTGATAACCGGAACAGTAGCTTCATTACTGATTCGCTCTATCAAACTTTTACCACCACGAGGAATAATCACATCAACAAATTGGTTCAAACTTATTAATGCGCTGACAGCTTCCCGGTCGGTGATATTAACCACTTGCACCACATCAGTTGAAACACCGGCCCCCTGCAAACCCTTTTTAATACATTCTGCTATGGCCTGGTTTGAATGGATGGCTTCCGAACCGCCGCGTAAAATACAGGCATTACCTGATTTCAAACATAAGGCAGCTGCATCAATGGTGACATTGGGGCGCGATTCGTAAATAATACCAATAACCCCCAGAGGCACACGCATCTTTCCAACTTGAATACCGCTTGGCCGATAAGCCATGTCGGTGATTTCACCCACTGGATCAGGCAAAGCCACAATTTGTTTTAAACCTTCAATCATGGCATCGATTCGACCAGGCGTCAGCTCCAAACGATCTAAAAGCGCATTTTCCAAACCACGTTCCTGACCGGCTTTAAGATCTTTTTGATTTTCCTGAGTCAAAAAATTTCTTTCTACTTCGATCTGCTCGGCAATCTTAAGTAATACCAGGTTTTTTTTCCCTGGATCCATACGGCTAATAACGCGACCAGCAGCCCTGGCTTTTTGACCTAAGCCATAAATATATCCCTTAATGTCCACGGCATTTACTCCAAATTTAATCAAGTTTTCTGTAGCCAGCGCCGTAATACAATAAAGGGCTACCAGATCGGCAAATCACATTTTTGACTTCACCCACAACAACCCAATGGGTACCCGCCCGCATTTCTTGTACTACCCCACACTCCAAAGATGCCAAACTATCATCTAATACAGGCGCGCCAGTCACGCCTTTGCTCCAAGAGGTCGCATTGAATCGTTCCTGCATACTGTTTCCACCGGCAAAATTGTTTGAAACAGACTCTTGATCAGAAGCTAGTATATTTACTGTAAAAACACCACTTTTCTTAATGCTTTCTCCAGTTTCAGCTGAATCATTCAAACATACCAGAATCTGTGGGGGGGATAATGATACACTGGCAAATGAAGTCACGGTCATTCCTTGAGGTTCCTCTCCTTCAGCCTGTGTAGCGACAACAGTAACACCGCTCGCCCAACGTTGAAGAGATTGCTTGAATTCATCGGCAGTCACTAACATACTTCACCTTGTTTGTTCATTTAAAATAACGGACAGTAAACTGATAAAAAAATAACCGTTGAGCTTACCATATTAAATCAACCAGTGAAACTTATTGATCAATTTCTTTGCTGTCAGCCATAACCGATAGAAATGGATTTTAAAATCCCTCATACTTTGGTTTCAACATTAAATTCATCAATAAAATAATCAACAGAAGTTATTTAATCCTCATCGAGTTTATCCGTCAATCATCAAATTAACATAATGGAAATTATTCGTTTTTTTTCTGGCTATTGGGAAAGTTTGAAAAAAATATTACTCATTACCCTGATTTTCCTTATTTCTCATAAGACAGTATATGCTGAGAAAATTTGGACAACCGCAACACCCGCTTACAGAAAAACCACCATAACCGGTTTTAGCCGTGCCCGACACAGCATGGTTTTATCAACCGAAATTGCAGAGAAAATTAGCCACGTATTTGTTGATATTGGCGATATTATTCCTAATAATGGCAATATTGCCTGCCTTGACGATACTTTTGTAAAAATTGATATCCGTTTGATGGCCAACGAAATAGCTCAGCATCAAGTCGATATAGATTACTTTCAAAAACAGGTTCATCGTTATAAAAAACTTGTCGAAACAAACAGCGCCGCTATCAGTAAACTGGATGACTTTGAACGTGAATTCGCTATTTCCAAGCACCTGGTACAAATCAAAAAACTAAAAAAACGACGTCTGCAAGAAAAACAGAAACGTCATTGCATTAAAGCCCCGCAAGGCTGGAAAATAATTGAACGATTGGTTGAGCCCGGACAATGGCTCAATGCTGGTGACCCTGTTGCGAAAGTCGGTGATTTCAGGTCTTTATTGGTCCCATTAGCATTGTCAGTCAGTGAAATGAAAGCTTTGGAACATCAACAGCATGAGCTAACGGTAAAGCTGCCAGAATACAATCTAATAGTCCCTTCTAAAATTGAGCGAGTTTCCCCTTCCTTTGATGAAAAATCCAGAAAAATACAAGTTGATTTGATTTTAGAAAAAAAACTTCCGGTTCATCGTGGCGGACTAAGAGTCGAGGCAACACTTGAGCTTCCAGAACCGGCCGGAACTTTTCTGATTTCGGCTGATGCGCTGGATAAAAAATTTGAAGAAGTATGGTTGGAACGTAAAGATGGTTCTCGGATTAGTGTTGATTTACTAGGATATACCGACAAAGGATTAGCTCGAATCTTTTCTTATGAGATTAAAACTGGCGATCAATTTAAAATTCTGCAGCCCTGATTGATTCATCATGCAACAAATTGTTCGCTTTTCATTAAAGCAAAAAGTTTTTTATAACTTGGTCTTTGTACTGCTCACAGTAACAGGCTTTTTCTCCTTGTTCCAATTACCTGCAGAACGATATCCTGACGTCAATTTTGGGAA
Organism: Methylomonas sp.; assembly: GCA_026989395.1. Classification (GTDB taxonomy): domain Bacteria; phylum Pseudomonadota; class Gammaproteobacteria; order Methylococcales; family Methylomonadaceae; genus JALSJK01. The sequence goes on along the minus strand of JALSJK010000169.1, from coordinate 7,925 downwards.
AGTCATTGTTAATACCAATTTCCCGGGAGCTTCGCCCATTGAGGTGGAGACATTAGTAACAAAAAAACTAGAAGAACAAATCATCTCCGTTGAAAATATTGATTGGGTAAGCGCAATTTCCTATCCTGAGCGATCACATATTCGCATTAAATTTATTGATGACGCTGATTATTCACACCTTTATACCGAACTACGCCTAAAAATTCTTAATGCCATAAGGGAATTACCAGACCTGATTGATCCTCCAGAAATCAGTATGGTTACGGCTAATGAATTTGTCCCGGTTATCATTATGAATCTGGTCGGAGACCATAGTAATCGCGCCCTATCTCTTATTGCAAAACAAATCAAGGCGCGACTTGAAAAAACACCGGAAATTAAGGAAATTCAGATAGGTGGTGAATACATTCGGGAATTTCATATCCACCTGGATCCAAATAAACTAAGTCAACATGGGGTTAGTTTTAATGAGGTTTACGACGCTTTGCGAGCTGTTAACATCTCAGTACCGGCTGGAAAATTTAAGGGCAAAAGCAGTAATTATCTAGTCAAGGTCGATGAAAAATTTCACAATCGGGAACAGGTGATAAAAACCATCATTCGCCGCGATGGGGACGGTAGCTTTATTCGCCTGCAAAACTTAATTAGCCATGCTGACCTGGATTACCGTGACCCAACCTTCATTTCTTCTGTCAATGGCAAAGATGTTATTGGTCTGAAAATCATCAAAACCCGCAATGGCAATGCCATCGATATCAAAGAATCGGTTCTGGATACTCTTAAAAGCTTCAAACAACTGCTGCAACGGGAAAATATTGAAGTCATTCTGACTGAAGACTCTACCATAAAAATCAAAGATGGCTTTCACACATTGGGATTAAATATGCTGGCCGGCATGATTCTGGTTTCAATCATCATCTGGTATTTCATGGGTATTCGAAATGCTGGACTGATAACCGTTGGCATCCCGTTTTCTTTCATGATGACCATGATTTTAATGTACATCACCGGCAATAGCCTTAACGAACTTAGTTTATTCGCCTTTGTTTTGGTCACAGGAATTATTGTTGATGATGCAATCGTAGTTTGTGAAAACATTTTTCGCCATATTCAGGAAGGCCATAGCCCCTACCATGCGATTATTAACGGAACCGCTGAGGTAGGCTTGCCGGTTATTTCATCAACCTTAACTACCGTAGCCGCATTTCTACCAATGCTGATTATGACTGGTCCTATCGGTGAATTTTTTGCTCAAATTCCAATCGCCGTCAGTTTTGCACTATTGGCTTCGCTGATAGAGTGCTTGCTTATCTTGCCCATTCATTATCTTGATTTTGGTCCACGGAAGCCAGAGCGATTAGCAATACACCAGGAGCAAGAAAACATTATTCTGCGTATTTGCCGCACATTAACCCAGCATGCCTTAAAATTTACTTTAAAACATCGTTTTTTCAGTGTCTTAGGTATTTTTGTGTTATTAATTGCTGCCATTGCAATTATGGCGGCCTCTGTATCTGGAAAAATTGGACTTATCAACATCAAATTCTTTCCAGATGACTACACAGTTTATTATGCCGACCTAAAAGGTCCTCCCGAAATGTCAATTGAACAAATTGATAAAAAAGTCCGCAAAATGTCTCGTTTTATCATTGCTGATGGCCCAGGATATGCTAAATCAGCAACAGGTTTTGCCGGTTTCTACATTAATGATGACTATGAGCCTGTTTATGGTAATAATTACGGCACCGTTATGGTGACTCTTCCTGGCAAAAAACAGCAAGATTTTGACCACCCGATGTCTCATCTTGAAAACATGCGTAATCGTTTAAAAAAGGCTTTTGAAAATGACGGTATTACTCTGACAGTTCATGCCCAAAAAGATGGCCCTCCAGTGGGAAAAAATATCAGTATCCGTAGTGTTGGCACACAATATCAGGCCATCTCAGGGCTGGCAGATGAAATATTGGATTTCATGAAAAACAATAATAATATCGCCCCATGGCTAATCGATCTTGCAGACAGCCGCGGCAAACCCAAAAGGATTTATCGTTTTGATATCGACCAGGAAAAAGTCAATGAATATGATTTGGACAGCACCCAGGTAACTCAGCTGGCCGGCAGTGTTCTAGACGGCCGATACGCCGGAAAATATCGTCTCAACGATGAAGAAATTGACCTAAAGCTGATAATTTCACCTGAATTTATAAAAACACCTTTCGATGCATTGTCAATTCCGGTTGTTGAGCACGCCAGCAGTCCAATAAAATTAGGCGACGTAGTCAAACTGCGTTCTTATTTTAAACCAGGCGAATTACACCGTTATCAAGGCCAACGTGCTATTAACATCAAAGCTGACATTAAACCTGGAGCGCCGATTTCTTCCTCAGTTGTTATTGCCGACATTGATACTTTCTATCAGCAAATTCGTGACAAATATCCTGATGCAAACCTGATTTATGCCGGGGAACATGAGGATACTCAACGCTCATTTATCTCGCTCAGTTATGCTTTTGTGATCGCTATTATGATCATGTACATCATTCTTGCCAGCCAATTCCAATCCTATATACAACCCACTATTATTCTTTCTGCTATTACTTTTTCCTTAATTGGAGTAGTTTTCGGAAAATTGCTAACACAATCGTTATTTACAATTAACAGCTTTATTGCTGTCATTGGAGTCGCAGGGGTGGTAGTAAATGACGCCCTGATTTTGGTTGATTTCATGAACAAACTTTATCAGTCAGGAAAATCCAGAATCGAAGCCATTCATCGGGCAATTGAAGTCCGGCTGCGCCCCATTGTGTTGACCACCCTGACAACCACATTAGGCTTACTACCTATGGCCCTTGGTTTTCCTGAAGATTCAATCGTTTGGGGTACAATGGCTTCCACTTTCGTTTCCGGCCTTGCCGCATCAACCATGCTGACTTTATTCATTGTGCCGGTTTTATGGGATCTGATTATTGAACGACAAGAAAAGAAAACTAAAAACCCCGAAAAATAGTTCTGCCTGGAAAACCTACTTTGCTGTCAGTTTTCGATATATCAAAACTGGCAGCCGAATAACAAACCCTAGCAGCAGGCGTAAATGCATCCAGGTCAACAATGTGTTATCTCGAAAATATCGAAATTGGGAAACACCCCCGTCCTGTTCTGAAAAATAGAGCACAGGAACTTGTAGATTGATAATAGGCAAACCACGCCAGGCCATTCGAACGGCAACCTCAGGATCAAAATCAAACCGTCTGGCAAAATGTGTTTCTTGCATCACGGCCAATAAATCTTTAACCGGATAAATTCGAAATCCAAAAAGAGAGTCATGAATCCCTGTCCACAAGGTCTCAAGATTGGCCCAAAAATTGGATATTTTCCGGCCATGAACCCGTAAAGCCGGCGCATTTTCATCAAAAACGGGTTCTCCAAGAATCATTGCTTCAGGATTTTCATCGGATATTTTCATCATTCGAGGAATCCATTCTGCAGGATGCTGGCCATCTGCATCCATCGTTAATATATGAGTAAAGCCTTTCTCAAAAGCTGCTTTTGCACCATAAAATACTGCGGATCCCTTGCCTTGATTTTTTTCAAGAATGATGACACGTAACCCTGTTTCGTCTGCTGCTATATTTTGCAATTGTTCAGCGCTTCCATCATCACTGCCGTCAACAACAACCCAAACCGGTTGCCAGGCATCTAGTGCCTTTCTGACCACATCACAAACAATTTTTCCGGTGTTATAGCTAGGAATTAATAATAAATGGGTTTTTGATAGCTGAGGCATTTATTTTGGCGGCTTTTGATAATCTGGTATATGGTTTCTGAAATACTGCTCCACCCTGGAAGCAAATTGCTTATAGTCTTCACCTTGTTCCTGATGGAAGCATTCTCCTAAAGTAGCGCGGTATTCTAATGGAAAATCTGGCCTGCGCCAAAGAGACCAGCCTTTTCCTAAAAAATCAGTATTTGCCTGGATAAACACTGCCTGTACAGGCACATCAGCTTTTTTTGCCACCAATGCAAAGCCTTTTTTAAAGGCATTCACAACCTTGGCCTGGCTTCGAGTACCTTCCGGAAAGAGTAATAAATGCGCATTGTTGTTGAGAATTTCAGAACAACTTGATATGAATTCCCGGGGCAAATCACTGGGGATGAAACCACAGAGTTTAGCGCCACCAAAAAAAATCGGGTTTTTAAGAACATCACTTTTCATAACACTAACCAGATCAGGAAGTCTCGAACTAAAAAACAACGCATCCATTAGGCAAGGATGATTAGCAATAATTATCCTTGCTGGTTGATTTTTCAGTTGATCCACTGCTGAAAAATCAACCAGCAATAACCGGGATAATTTTAATCCTGTAAAAAAAATTGCCAGCAATATATGTAAAACACGACGGCCAATCCGCTGAAACCATAATTGTTTCCAGAAAGGCAAAAGCAAAAGACTGATTAAAGACAGTAAAACACCAAAAAAAGTCAAATAACTTAGCGCAATGATGGTGATTAACACCTCATAGAGTCTTTTCATTGAAAAAATCAGATAAATGAAATCATAAAAGCACCGCTACCATAACAATATCCATCTTATCTGTCCCAGATTTGTTCTTATTTGACTTTTACATCAGTACAGCTCATACCTGATTCAAGCAACATTTAAACCTGAATCCATGATTTCAATGCGGATAACAGGGCTAGATATTGGTTTAACACGCGATTTGAAAACAATCTTAGCTTCACTTTTAGGTTAAGTGGGTATTTTTTCAACCTGCCATAAATCAAAAGCGTGGCCCCGTGCCGTAGTGAAGTCACGGATTCAGGTGAAAGTTATCAAGCCAGTCATTGTATTTCTGATTTTTCATATTTGATTATTTTTTGCCAGTTTTCTACAGAAAAAGTCTTAAATTGAACAAAACGAAGTCAATGTGTTTTTCTATGAAAAATTGTGAGCTAATAATTACACACAAAATTTATTTAATACCTTGATCTTCTCACCAAAATATTAATATTTTTTTAACAAAATCAATAAAAAACATTTTTATTACACTAAATTATATGAGAAACTGGCATTACATTAAGGCTTTATTAAGATAAAGGTCGTCCCTATTAATTAATCATAAGCTTACGTAGCTCAAACATCTTTCATAGTTTCAACTATCTTTAACGCTTAAAACTATTGTTAATTTCATAACTATATTTTCATTTCGATAAAACAGGGTATACAAAATGAACAGAATTTATTTATTGGCATTCTTAAATATTCTCGTAATGCCACTGAATGCTTATGCGGCTGAATTTCATCAATTCGAGATTATAAGTGGTAGAATTCAACGCACACCTGCGCGCTGCCTGAACAACAATTGTATAAGCCAAAAGGCCAAGCTTTTCGGTACTTTTATTGCTGAAATCACTGGCAACTCAATCAGCTTTTCCAATATTCATGTTTCAAGCACTCCAAATTTGTCATTCAATCTTCCGGCAAACCCAAACGTTAGCGGCAATGGCACCACCAACAACTTTGATTTCAGATTTGATGAAAACTGGTTAATTGCTTCAGGAATTGTTGATTCACGGGCCTTTGATGGGCCGTTGGAAAAATACTCGTTCGTTGCCAAAAAGATTACAATCAGTAACTATCAGGAATTTGAACAAAACGATTTTTTTTCAGTACGCCGCGACTCAAGAAAATGCCCAGCTCCCCAATGCGGTGGATATTATGTTAAAAAAGTAAATGACCAAAAAAGCCAATGCGCTGACGGCCAATTCAAAGATGAATGTTATGTTAGTTTCATTAATTATGAAAAAATTGGTCTTAACAACATCCAGTTTCAACAATCTATTCTTCTGCAAGGAGAAATTCAGCCTGCGCCATTAGCAATCCCTGATGATGGAGATCTGCAAAACACCAACCCATTATCAGAACAAATTGGAATTTTTATTGCCAAAGCTGCATATAGACCCACTTCCAGAAAAAAACCAAATGGCGTATTTGTTGGCTTGCAAGACAATGGTATCCGCTGCGCAACCGCACCCTGCTTTTCTACAGACCAATATATTTTGAATCATGATGAAATTCGCATGATTTCAGATTACAACCTGGAAGAAACTGGGGCATCAAAAAAATTGTTAGAACAAGCGTATTCAACAATTGCCAAGGGGGGCGTTGTTATCGCATCGGGTATCAACATGGAATATGAAAGCGTTGCTGGCGCTGGAATTAACTTTGTTGCAGATCAGTTTTATATGCCAATCAGACTATTACCAAGGTATCAACAAAGCTGCCCAAAAGGCTACGAATTCAGCAATGGCACATGCAAAACACCTATTGGCTGTAACTATCCTAAATTAGAATTATGGGTCTATGGAGGCACTTCTCCTGACAATGCTACAAAAGAAAATAATATTGCTAAAAGCTGTGTCTCATCATGTATTATTGATTTTGATGACGGGTTACCGCCATTAGGAGGGCTTGACGGTCCTGGCAAATGTTCTTTATATATAAAATGACACCCTTCAGTACTTGAGTTCAGGAGCAGAAACTTTTCTCTGCTCCCTAAAAGTACTTTTCAACTACATTTTCTCTTTCTTCTTCTTTTTCATCTCTTTTTTCTTATTCATCTTATGGGCTTTTAATTCTTGCTCGTCAAGAATACTGTCCTTGTTTTTATCAATTTTGCCAAACATTTTTTGATGGAATGCATCAAATTCATTTTTTGTCACCTTCTTGTCATGATCGCTATCCATCTTTTTTAGCATTTTACCAAGGTGTCCTCCCTTATCCTTACTCTTAAAATACATTTTGTTTTTATCCAGAGAATAACTCCAAGGCAAGTTGCTGTTCTTCCAACCGTTAATTGTTCTTTTGCCTTTGTTCTCTCCAGATTTGACCGTATCACCCTCAAAACCATCAATAACAGAATATACTTTTGCAAATCCTGATTCAGTCAATTTATCAGCAGCCTTAGCACTGCGGCCACCGGATCGGCACATAACAAAAACGATATCATCCTTGGTTAAGCCTTTGGCCAGTAATCGTTGCATGGCATCATCCACAAAATCAGGATTGGGAGTCATTTTGAAAGTATTCCTTTTATCATCCCACTCGTATTTTTTACTGGTAAATTTAAAAGGGACATTAGCATCAGCTAAGGTTGGCATGCCAACATAAGCAACTTCACCCCGGGTTCTTACGTCAAGGAACAGAATTTTATCACCTTGCTTCTGCAATGCGTCATAAGCATTTTTTGCTGTTACATATAGACCTGCTTTAGTAGTTTTATGTTTCGGTACCTGTTTCTCAGTTACAATTTCAGCAAAAACCGAACTTGAAAGAAAAATAACAGCCAGTATTATTACACTTTTAACTTTAAACATAATTCACCCTCCTGAATATTTTGTTGCAATTAAACTATATTAGAAATAAGTTAAACTATATTAGAAATAATAGTTTAGTATATATTAATATATAAATATACTAATGGCAAAAATTTATATTGCTATGTTTCATAATCTTCAATATCTTCCTGCTCCAACCACTTATAAACCAAACCCGCCAAAATAGCGCCTATAACTGGTGCAACCCAGAATAGCCACAATTGTGCTAAGGCCCAGTCTCCAGTGAAAACTGCAACAGCGGTACTTCGAGCAGGATTAACCGAAGTATTAGTGACAGGAATACTGATCAGGTGAATTAAAGTCAAGCCCAGACCAATCGCAACTGGAGCCAAACCTTGTGGCGCTCGTATATCTGTAGCGCCCAGAATAATGAATAAAAACATAAATGTCATGACAATTTCGGTAGTTGGACGAAGCCGCTATCGCGGAGAAAAAGCAGGCTTGGTCGCAGAATAAAGTGTAACCTCATCATTTCCCTTTATTTTCATAACCAGTTAATGTGTCAGTTTCTCAAACAAACCATGAGGTTA
>JALSJK010000168.1 GCA_026989395.1 Methylomonas sp. | reverse complement strand
AGGCTTGTACAAACTTCTTCGACAACCTCGATGAGCATCATGCTCCTTTGCGTGCATTGTTGAATGAAAAGTTTCAGATTATTGAGGGCAAAGCCGGGTATTCTTGATCGTGGATAGTATATATTGAAATAGTTGGAACCCGATTAATTGACCCACTGCATGACCATGCGATTAAAATACCCAACGGCAACCATCTCTATGTTCATGACTCTGAATTTGAGTTAACTTACGCAAAGAAAATTATTGATAGCCCCTATTACAATCCGACATTTTTTACTCATCAGGGTTTTACTAATGGCAAAGGATTACCAAACTATCATTTTAAAAACTTGCTATTCAAAAGAAAATCACAAATCAGTAATGAAAACTACCAAACACATATTGTTACAAAGTTGATCGAATCGGAACCATTCACACTTTATGACAATCGAGATGCCAATATCTCAGGTGATTTGGTTTGGGAAAACATTCATTTTGAAGGTTATGAAAATCATATACTTGGATTTTCTAACGTGCAACGAGACAAGGGGTTTTCTGCTATCAATTATACTCCCTTCACTGCAAGAGAAGCTCAACTCAAGGCAATTGATCAAAGTCCTGACTTTTCTGTTGACATAGAAAATAAGCTAGGCGATTCTCAAACTGATCTTAGTGGAGTCTATTCCTGGGGACAAAAAACTGACGGTAGTATTGATTTCCCTAGACACAACCGAGCCTTTATCGGGACCAAGCAAGAAATGGAAAACAAACCTTATGTGGAAATGAAAAAATCGACTATAAAGGACTTTTATAATTCACGTATCACATCAGATTACATAAACTAAATAATTCATTAAATTTACTTCTGCAATGATTAACGCAACCCAAAAAACAGCATTGGAATATTTTATGCCCACAACATCGATTAACTTAATATTTTCAACAGTATTATTAATTTCTGTTTTGGTACTTTTACCAACAATTAGTTTCGCTATCGACAATGACGAAGACGGTATTGACAACAAACAGGACAACTGTATAGAAATACCAAACTCAGACCAACGGGACAGTAATGGTGATGGCTTTGGCAATGTGTGTGATGCAGATATGGATAATAATGGCACGGTCAGTTTTGCCGACCTGAATTTGTTTAAATCAAAATTTGGTACGGATGATCCAGATGCTGATTTTGATGGTAACGGTTCGGTCAGTTTTGCTGATCTCAGTATTTTCAAATTATTGTTTGGACAATCACCAGGGCCTTCTGCACTCGATATTGATTTAAACATACCTCGCCCAATCTATGATGACCCGGCCAACATTCCTGAACTTACTCGTGAGTGGCACGGTGCGATGACTGGTTATGCTGTTAATAAAATTTCCATTGATAACCCTGCCTATACAGAAGAAATAGTCAATCGTGGAAACAATTATCCTGGAGACAATAGTTTCTATTTTGGAAGTGATGATGAAACTGTCCGTCTAAAAGTCGACATGTACACCCCTGCTGGCCCTATTACACCTAGACCCACAGTTTTCTTTATTTCCGGTTGGAGACATTACTTTTCCGAGCAATATTACAGCCTGCTGTATTTCATAGCGACAAAAGGCTTTAATGCTGTATTTGTATCCTATGAAGAAGTTAAAGGTTCCAGTCGTAATCATATCAAACAAGTACTCTTGCAAATTGCGAACGATCCACGCTTTAGCTCAAGAATTGATTTATCAAGAGTCGGCTTTATGGGACATTCATTAGGAGCCGGCATCCTATTTCATCTTGCAATCGAACTGGATGACTGGGGTACGCAAGGTCGATTTGTTTTTCCACTGGCTGGTGCAACGGGCTATTATCAGGAACAGCAACAAATCAATCTGCCACCTAATACCAAAATGATTGTGCAAACATATAACGAAGCAGAAAATGACAGAATTTATCATTGGGATACTGATCCTCGATTTAGTATTGACTATTTAGTAAATTCCAATATCGGTGATTCTGACAAAACCTTTCTGTATTTACCTGGGGATCAATTTCATGAATCCAACCATAGCACCCCCAAAACCCGTTATGAAAATGGCAAGTTTTATTTTAACGCGTTACAACAAATTGGCCTGTTTCGCCCTCTGGAATCTTTGATGAGATATAGTTTTGAAAATGATACCGTCTGGAAGCATATCGGATTACCTGAAAACGATCAGACAACCAGCACCAATAGTATTCAGTTCTATTCGGGTGACCACCCATATTCTGATCTGGATGTTAGCAATGATGCTTCAGATAACTATCGTTTTCGGTTCAATGATGCAAACTTAAATCCTCATAGATTGAATTACTGTTGTGATTAGTTTTTTAAACAGCAAAACCAAAATATGACAATGGATATTAAACCTTTTAGGCTCACCACATTATTGCTTGGGTTACTTCTCAGCGTCCCTTGCCTGGCTCAAGACACTGACAACGATGGTATAGATGACAGTCAAGACAACTGTATAGAAATACCAAACTCAAACCAGCGGGACAGTAATGGTGATGGCTTTGGCAATGTATGTGATGCAGACCTGGATAATAATGGCACGGTCAGTTTTGCCGACTTGAATTTGTTTAAATCAAAGTTTGGTACGGCTGATCAGGATGCTGATTTTGATGGTAATGGTTCGGTTAGCTTTGCTGATCTCAGTATTTTAAAATCACTATTTGGACACCCTCCTGGCCCTGCTTTGATTAATGAAAGAGTCATTGACGAAGGATTGCCTAGTTTACTTGACGACACCAATCCATCTTTTAATACACTGTCTGGTTATGAAAATTCTGATAAGCATACCTATATTCCTAATGATTCGCACTCCAATGATGGTTCAGGTAGTGTAGAACTTGTCACTCATCATTGGCGTAATGCACTAACTTCATCTGAATTTTATGTCGAAAAAGGCAAAAAATATCTATTGAGTGGCTATGTAAAAATGAGCCACTTTCCTCATGGACAAAATATTGTTATTGGTATTACACCCCGTAGTATCGCGGGGCGTAATGAAGTCTACTGGAATGCCTCCCGGGAAAATGAATGGGAAGAAGTATTACTACCTTTCATTCCTTTACAAAGCGGCATGGTTAAATGGCGAATTTTTACAACAACGCACGCCTTCAGTACAGATCGCAGTGTTGTTAAGGTCATCTACGGTACTGATGTTTATAAACCCAATCCTGTTAAGGTCAATGGCGAAAATCTTGATCGATCTTCCCGCGTTTTTTTGGATGACTTTAAGGTTGTCGAGATTCATGAAGAAATGACACCGAGAGAACTGATTGATACCGACAAAAAAAAGTTTACCAGCGATTACATCCGGGTTGATAAACTTGGAAATTTCAGTGTCAATAAAGAAGGTATCTGGACACCCATTATTCCTAAACTGATTTCCCGAGGAAATCCAACACCTATAGAACACTTTAGATCACAACTAAATGCTTACAAAAACTATGGTTTCAATGGCGTCATTGGCATGTATGACAAAAACCAGGTTATTGAAGCTTTTTCAGCAGGGCTTGACTATTTTATTGGCATGGGTGCTGAAAGTAACACCCTACCGGATGGTACCCAAGGAGAATATAGCTCTATCGTTACCGGAGAAAAGCAACGTTTTATTGAAATTAACGATTTTATCAAGAGCCAAGGTAAACCTTATTCTCGTTTATTCCATTATCTGGATAATGAAAATGAAAAACTTCAGGAGTATTCATTCAAGCAGGCTTGGGCAAATTTTATTGATGAGTATGACCTGGATGAAAATGGCAAGCGAGCAAGACCGATTTTCTATCTGAATGGCCAATTTGGGATTTCCAGACTCTATGGTAATGAACTGATGGATATCACGGGTTCTTATGTCGGGATGGGAGGTGTTGGAAATCCAGATATCGGGGCACCAAAACCGACAATCGGTATTATGGATGTAACGCAAAATCATCCTTTTCCAGCAACAGTAATACAACTTCAAGTTTATTTGGGTGACAAATTTATCCCATCGTTATGGTTTGGCATTATACAGGGTGGCAAAGTAATTTCGGTCTGGCGTGATGGCGAAGGTGATGGAAGCAATATCAATGATCCTATTCCTTTTCAGCAGCAAGTATGGGCTCCTGAAATAAAACGGGTATTTAGTGAACTGGATACACTTGCTCCAATCATTCGAGAACCTCACTGGACGAATTGGAAAGCACATCTTGAAGGGTCTGAATATATCAACCTGGGAACCAGAGACCATAATGGAGATTCCTATTTGATAATTTCTAACCATAGCGATGACGATGAAATAATTACGATTACCTTCCAAGGTATCACTCCATCTGCAGTCACTGACATTCTAAGAAATGCCGGTACTTTTTCTGTGATTAACGGCAGCGTTGAACTTACAATTGGCCATGGTAATAATGGTTTTTTAGTCTTGAAATTAACGAAATAAATTTATTTGAACAACAAAATATAGCTAATTTTTCTTGAATTATTATTTAACTGTTCATTAACAAACTCATGAAAAAAATATCTTTTATTTACAACTTTACATTGTCTCAACTATTACTGTCAGTTAAATCATATTTTTTAGCCACGTTAGTCATTTCAATTTGTTTTCTTAGCCCTTTGACCAGCTTTGCTGAGGATATGGACGCTGACGGTATAGATGACAGACAAGATAACTGTATTGAAATACCTAATTCAGATCAGCGAGATAGCAATAATGATGGTTATGGCAATCTTTGTGATGCAGACCTGGATAATAATGGCACGGTCAGTTTTGCCGACTTGAATTTGTTTAAATCAAAGTTTGGTACGGCTGATCAGGATGCAGATTTTGATGGTAATGGTTCAGTTAGTTTTGCTGATCTCAGCATCTTCAAAAATTTGTTTGGAAAACCGCCCGGACCAGCAGGTAACAGCAACAATGTTATTTCAAAACAGCAAGCCTCTCAGTTTTTAGCTCGAGGAACTTTCGGCCCAACAGATGAAGACATCCTGCATTTACAAAACCTGGGAAGCTATCAAGCCTGGCTCGAAGAACAGTTTGCCACCCCTCCTAGCTATCATATAGCTTGGGCTGAAAATCATACAGAAGGTATCAACGGAACGGGCAACCTCAGCGATCATCCTGAAGATTGGAAAACATATGCAGATACACTTGGGTATATGCAAAGAGATATTTGGTGGCATATAGCTACACAAGGGAGTGATCAACTGCGTCAACGAATTGCCCTGGCCTTAAGTGAACTTTTGGTGATATCAAAGCATAATGGCAAGCTTATTACATGGCCAGATGCACGAATGTCCTATTACGATACTCTTGTCAAAAATGCCCTTGGAAATTATGAGACCCTGTTGCAGGAAGTTACCTATCATCCTTCTATGGGAAGTTATCTCAGTTATCTTGGCAATGCCAAAGCAGACCCTGAAAAAGGAACGCATCCAGATGAAAATTATGCCAGAGAAGTCATGCAGCTTTTCACAATTGGGCTTTATGAATTAAATCCAGATGGAAGTAAAAAACTGGATTCAGAAAGAAAACCTATTCCAACCTATTCACAAAAAGACATCCGGGAGATGGCTAAAGTTTTTACTGGGTTAACGGATCAGAATGGGTTTTTCTTTGCCGATGACGGTGGTTCTTCTCATGCTTCCAGAACCCAAAGCATGATTGCAATGGAAGAATATCATGATACCTCAAAGAAACAATTATTTGGTGGTTCTGAAATCATTGCTTCCGGCGGCACTACAAAAGGCGATATAAACCAAGCGCTTCATATCCTGTTTATGCATCCCAATACTGGACCGTTTGTTGCCAGAAGATTAATTCAACGATTGGTCACAAGCAATCCATCTCCAGCATACATACAGCGTGTTGCTGATGCTTTTGATAACAATGGAAGCGGTGTTCGGGGAGATTTAAAAGCGGTAGTAAAGGCAATTTTACTGGATCCTGAAGCTTTCAATGGTGTTCAAACCATGCCTGAAAAATTTGGCAAATTTCGAGAGCCTCTTTTGTACTTTACCCATTTATTCAGAGCGTTTCATGCTAAGGACGACATGATCACCCTCAATATTTATGATGGAGGGCCAAGCTATCGTTATCAATCCTATAACTTCAACGGTACTGATATGACAAAACAGGAAGCCCCTTTGGAAGCATTAACAGTATTTAATTATTTTACTCCTGATGACGGCCCTTTTTCATTAAAACAGTTTGGTCTCGTTGCGCCGGAAATCAGTCTTTATGGTAAACAGGGTATTGACGAGGTATTGATGGGAATCATTAATAAAAACGGCTTTATCTATGAGACTTTTAATCTACATGCAGATTTACTTTTAGATAAAGAAACAGCTTGGGTGGAATCAAAAAATTATGATGCTTTGCTAGATTATCTTGACACCCTCCTAACAGGTGGAAATATGAGCAATACCACCAAACTGGCAATCAAAAATTATCTCATCTCTCATGAAAATGAGAATGATGATGAAGGAAACCCATTAACAAATGAAACACTAGCTCGTTATGCAATTGGCTTGGTTATTACCTCACCAGATTATGCCTTGCAAAGATAGGAGAGCAAACATGAAAAAGTATTCACGAAGATTATTTTTACAACAGAGTATAACCGCTGCCGCCAGTTTTTCACCACTACTGGGAATACTAGATGCTTTGGGTCAGGTTGAAGCCGCTGAAATAAATGGCAGATACAAAGCCATTGTCTGTGTCTTACTGGAAGGTGGTGCAGATGTATTCAATATGATTGCGCCTACCAATCAATCCACTTATAACGATTATCGCCAGGTTCGAGGTAACATTGCTCTCCCCAGGAACAGCCTACTCGGATTTGCTCATGCAAATAATAATGGCAATAATCCACTGGCTTATGGGATGCGAAATAACATGACAAGAATGCACCAGTTATTTGCAGCAAATAAACTTGCGATCATTGCGAATGTAGGCACCCTAGTCGAGGCAGTCACAGCGGAAGACGTACTTAATGGCGCTCCGGTTCCTTTCGAACTCTTTGCTCACAATACCCAGCGTGCTCAATGGATGTTTGGAAATGCGACTGGTACTGTTAAGGAAGGTTGGGCTGGCAGGGCCAGCCATGCTTTTTATGCTTCTGGCCATCCTGCGGCCGCATATTTTAACGTTAATATTGCTGACAGTAACAATATTCTTCAGATGGGAGGGAGTGCAGAAGCCATCCATTTTAGTGAAGCTGAAATTTCTCCTAATACTATGAAAACATTTGGCTTTGGCCCTATGTCTGGTGGCGGGGATCTTGGGAGTGTTTACCAGGCACTTTATCAAGCAAAACAAAATGATACTAGTCGCTTAATGTCTGCGCTTGCTAATAAACGTATTGCTGAACTCAATCGTCCGATAGAACTCGCTAACCTATTTGATAATGTCGAAAGTTTCAATGGCTTTAATTCGGGTGTACATGAAGTGGGAAAATCGCTGGGAAAACAACTGGAACTGGTGGCGCAGATTCTTTCAGTTAAAGACAATTTTCCAGGCCAACCAAATAGACAGATTTTTTTCGTTAATCATCACGGTTGGGATACCCACGACAGCGATAATGAACATCAAGCTGGTTATTTAAGCGATTCCCTTGGCGCTTTTCAGGATGCAATTGATTCAATGGGACTTACGAGCCAAATCACTACATTTACCATATCAGATTTTGGCCGTTCATTAACGTCAAATGGCAATGGTACTGATCATGGTTGGGGTAGTCATGCATTTGTTATGGGTGGCGCTGTTGACGGTGGCGATATCTATGGCAGCATGCCTGAACTGAGAAAAGATTCTCCTGATGCATGGTTTGACCGTATGGTTCCAACAACATCTATGGAGCAGTATCTTGCCTCGATTGTCAGATGGTTTGGCGCAACTGAGGCAGAGTTAAGGAGCATCTTTCCTAACTACTCATTGTTTGATTCTAATGGTTTAGGTTTCATGAAAGCATAATGTTTTTGAGATACATTTTTTTGTCTGCCTGTAAAAAATGAAGATGCAGAATGTACAGAGAATTTTCTTAATA
>JALSJK010000167.1 GCA_026989395.1 Methylomonas sp. | reverse complement strand
AGGACGAAACGGCCATTGTTGTCTTGATGGGTAACGGTATAATCAGCACGATTACCGGAAAATACCACGGTATCATTGCCATCACCGCCGCGAACCACTTCATAACCACTGGCACCGTCTCCTTCGGTAATGGTAATCGAATCATCGCCACTGCCTGCATTTATGTAGTTTCTGCCGGTGCCGCCAGAGATATTGTCATTGCCATCGCCTCCGCTTAAACTATCATTTCCGGACCCGCCAGAGATATTGTCATTGCCGGCGCCACCTCTTAAATTATCATTGCCATCACCGCCCGCGATAAGATCATCGCCAGAACCCGTGTCAATGGAATCGTTGCCTGATGTACCCTGGAAATTATCATTCACCAGAGCCGCTGTAGGTGCGCCATCAGTAAAAGTAGCGATATCGCCATCATTAAACTGAATAGTTTCGACATCATCATAGATGTAGTTGGCCTCGCCGGTTTCGATATTTCTCAGGACGAAGCGACCGTTGTTGTCTTGATGGGTAACGGTATAATCAGCACGATTACCGGAAAATACCACGGTATCATTGCCATCACCGCCGCGAACCACTTCATAGCCACTGGCGCCGTCTCCTTCGGTAATGGTAATCGAATCATCGCCACTGCCTGCATTTATATAATTTCTGCCGGTGCCGCCGGAGATATTGTCATCACCTGATCCTGATGAAATATAATCGTTTCCTGATTTTGCATTAATGGTATCTTCATTAGAAGTTCCATGAATATTATCGTTCCCATTGGTTCCATTAATTTGAATATTAATATCGTTTACATTAATGACAAATTCTTTCTCATAGGTATTTCCAGAGGAGTCAGTCACTTGAATATTTATTTTTTGTGATGGCGACGATTCAAAATCCAGATCAGCACCATCCTTAACTATTAATTTATTTCCTTTGATAGTGAATTGATCATTTTCTTCAATGCTATAAGTAAATTTTTCACCTGAATCAACATCTGAAGTATCAAGTGTTCCTATGACGGTACCAGCATTGCTATTTTCATCAATATTGGAGTTACTAAGGTTAATACCAGTAGGAGTATCATTAACAGAAGTAACATCAATCTGGGCAATCCCTTCAACTTTTTCCTGTCCATCAGAGACAACAAAATTTAATGGGACATCCTCGCCATTAAAATTTTCAGCTGGCGTAAATTTGATGGTTTCAATATTGCCTTCCTGGTCGGTGCTGAATTCGACAGAGCCGAATTTTTCATCGACGGAGACATCAACAACAGATAAAGTATCGCCATCAACATCTGAACTGTTGGCCAGTAATTCCTTGGTAGAGAATTTTATGCCACTGTCTTCTTTGATTGAACCCAAATCGACTTTACCGACCACAGTGGTATCATTAACAGAAGTAACATCAATCTGTGCAATCCCTTCAACTTTTTCCTGTCCATCAGAGACAACAAAATTTAACGGGACGTCTTCGCCATGAAAATTTTCAGCTGGGATGAATTTAATGGTTTCAATATTGCCTTCCTGATCGGTGCTGAATTCGACAGAGCCAAATTTTTCATCGATGGAGACATCAACAACAGATAAAGTATCGCCATCAACATCTGAACTGTTGGCCAGTAATTCCTTGGCAGAAAATTTTATGCTGGTATCTTCTTTGATTGAACCTAAATCGATGTTACCGACCACAGCAGTATCATTGACAGCGATAACCGTTAGCGTTGCATTAGCAGAAACATCAAATTCCCCATCGCTGACGATATAATTGAATTCAACATGTTCACTGTGATAGTTTTCACTTGGAGTAAAGGTGAATGTTCCATCAACATTCTTGGTTATTTCACCAAATTCGGGATCAACGCTGATTGCTTTGATAGTCAGCTTGTCGCCGTCTTTGTCAAAGCTGCCGGCTAATAACTGTTGAGCAGTAAAAGTTACGGGGGTATCTTCTGAAATTTCACCTAATGAAATTGCATCTGAAGTGGGTGCATGATTTTCCGGTTGTTGTGATTGATAACCAATTTCAGGCTCATAATTTATTGTAACAGGTTGGGATTCGAGAGTAGAGTTCTCTTCCTGGATGTTATCGCTGGATGTTGGTTCTTTTGCACTATCTTCTGTTTGGAAAGATTGTTCGGGCAAGGAATAATGACTTGATCGTGCGGCTTGACTTTCAATGTTTTCATTTGCAGAAAATTCAGCCGAGTCAGATTCTTCTTTTGTTAAGTGATCATTAATATTTCCTGATGAATTTCTTTCTGTTCCCAATGTTTGAGAAGAACCTTCAGCTTCCAAAGTTATTGTGGAGGAAGGAAAGTCAGAGGTGTTTTGTCGATCCAAACCAGTAATGGAGCCATCATCAATTTGGGAGTTCGGGTCAGATGGCTGAAAAATACTTTGTAAAAAAAGCTCTTCATTACTGTTTCCATTTTCTGAACCAGGTACGACTATGGATTGTTTATCCTTTGAAGGGTCTTTTGAATTTTCTGAGCTACTAAAAACAAAATTGTTTTCCGATGCGCTATTCCGAGTCTCTTTACTATCTTCTGCCATAACTGGATGCCTTTTTAACTTTTATAGAAATGTACTATGTTCAAAACAAACAAAGGGTTATTTATCTATCCCAATGATAATTTTCCTTGCTGTCTAGACTAGCATTTGCTTTTTTAGAAAAACCACGGCTTCTTCACAAAACACCCATGTTATCAGCATCTTATCAAGGACAAAAATAAATAACATAAAAAACAATAGCTTGTATGCCTTCGTAAGTTGGAAAAATTCTTGATTCATGACTTGAGTCACAAATAGCCAGAAATTTTTATTTTTTTCTACTATGTTTATCTTAAAAAACCTGTGTTGATATTCAGGCTGATATTTCAAATAAACATATACAAATGATGCTTGAGTGACAATCATCGAAGAAAAAAGATAGGGAACAAAAACCATTGTCAACTTTTACTTTGCCTACAACCTGGCGGCGACCGGAAATTATTATTTCCTCGATATTGATAAATATTTTGGCGTTGGCCTTGCCTGTGGTTATTTTGCAGGTTTACGACAGGATTATTCCGAACCAGGCTACCGATACTTTTTTAGTATTAATAATCGGGTTGTTATTGGTAATTTTGGCCGATTGTTTTTTGAAAATTTGGCGTTCCATGATTTTAAGTTGGGAAAGCGCTAAATTTGATCATAAAGTCAGCCTGGATGCGATGAACAAAATATTGCATACCCGAACCCAGGAGTTTGAATCCAAACCGGCCGGTTA
The DNA here is from genome assembly GCA_026989395.1 of Methylomonas sp. Lineage (GTDB taxonomy): Bacteria > Pseudomonadota > Gammaproteobacteria > Methylococcales > Methylomonadaceae > JALSJK01. The sequence continues at coordinate 35,843 of JALSJK010000167.1, read as the reverse complement.
CTATATCGATAAGATTTATGCCCTGGAAAAAATACAGGAATTTTATTCCGGGCAGTCAATTTTGTTGCTGATGGATTTTCCTTTTGCACTGGTATTTTTAGTGCTTGTCGGAATGATTGCGGGGCCTTTGATAGCAATCCCATTGGTATTATTAATGGTCTTTCTGTTTGTTTCGATCAGTACCGGTAAAAAATTACATCAGGCGTTAGTAAATCGTTCCACTATGGAGGATCGGCGTCAAAACTTTATTATTGAAATCTTGCAGGGGATTCATACGGTCAAGTCCATGGCCATGGAACCTTTTATGTTAAGGCGCTATGAAAAACTGCAACTGCAATCAGCAGAAAGTATTTATGAATTGAGTCGGTTGAACAGTGTTGTCCAAGGTATCGGGGCGACTTTTTCACAGCTGGCAGTCATTACTTTTGTGGGTATCGGTAGTATTTATGTCGTCAATGAACAATTGACAATTGGTGCCTTGGCCGCTGGCACCATGTTGACCAGTCGCGTGTTGCAACCCGGTTTGAAAGCCATGAATATCTGGATTCAGTTCCAGTCGGTCAGGTTAGCGTTGGATAAGGTTAATGAGCTGTTTTCATTACAACAAGAAGTAACAGGTGATTTAAAGGCAGAAGGAAAGTTACAAGGAGCTATTGAGCTTGAGCAAGTTTGTTTTAAATATCCGGAACAAAATAATTTGCTGATTAACAATCTGTCTTTGACTATAAAACCGGGCGAATCAATTGGTATTTCCGGAAATAATGGTGTCGGAAAAAGTACCTTGCTGAATTTGTTATCGGGATTTTTGGAGCCAAAAACCGGTACGATTAAGCTGGATGGACAACCATTGGAAAATTACAATGCCGAATTTTTAAGATCACAGATTGCCATTGTTCCCCAGCATGGCGTGTTGGTGGAAGGTACTATTCTGGAAAATATGACTTTGTACCGTGAAGACGAAGCTACTGGGGATGCAATTGAATTATCCAGACTATTAGGTCTTGAAGAAATTGTTTCCCGATTACCCAATGGGCTTGATACCTTTATCGGTGGCGCCGCTATGGATAATTTACCAGAAGGAGTGAAGCAGAAAATCATCATGGTGCGATCGATGATTGGACATCCAAAAATTGTTCTTTTCGATGATGCCAATGCCAATTTTGATGTTAAGAATGACAAGAGACTGGTCGAAGTCATCAAGCTGATGCAACGGCAAAAAAGAACGATCGTGATTGTTTCCCATCGGCCTTCTTTTTTACGTTTATGTGACAAGCAGTATAACCTGGTTAACGGTCAGTTGATGCCATTATAGGAAGAAAGCAAATACCATGAACAAGATGGCACACCCAAAGCAATTTGATTCTTCCCAAGGTAGAGCTTTCAGGGATGTTTCAGAAAAATTTGCTGAAGCTTTGCGTAAAAACAAACTGGATGAATTCTCATCAGATTGTCCTTATGCAGCGTGTTTATTTCCATTACTCAAAGCGCTTGGCTGGAAAAGTGTTGCCAGAGAGCTAATTGAAGCTTTGCCGCATTTTGCTGAAGATATTGACCTGGTAGATTTGCGTAATATTCTTGTCAATATCGGTTACGAAAGTTTTCCGATGACAGTACCACTGAATCAGTTACAGTCAGAATTGTATCCAAGCATTTTTGTGGCGAATTCGGGTGAAGTGTATGTGTTGCTTGAAAAAGCGAAGGGTGAAATTAAATATTTCGATGCTCAGCAAGAAAAGGTCGTTTTACTTCCAGAAAAAGAACTAGCCATTCAAGGGACTGCCTATTTATTTACTGATAAAAATGCCACTCATGGTTTGCCTAATTCTGCAGATATCAGTCCCAACTGGTTTGCCGATTTAACTGCACGTTTTCAAAAATTGATTATCCATTTGTTTGGGATGACTTTTATTATCAATATCGTTGCGCTATTTGTGCCGCTGTTCATTATGGTGATTTACGATAAGGTGATTGGCACAAAATCATTGGATAGTCTGCCTCTTCTGTTATCGGGTGTTGCGATATTGATTATGACCGATCTGGTGCTTCGTTATTTACGCGCCAAAATTCTGGGGGCAGTTGCTGGCAGGATGGATTATTTGATCGGTGTTGAGACATTCAAAAAGCTGCTTTATTTGCCACCTATTAATATTGAACGCTCAACAGTTTCTGCACAATTGGCACAATTAAAGCAATTTGATTCGATTCGGGATTTTTTTACCGGAGCCAATGCTTCCATTGTTTTAGAGTTGCCGTTTGTATTACTGTTTCTGACTGTCATTGCCATCTTGGCGGGACCAATCGCTTTTGTGCCTTTGTTGATGGTTTTTGCCTATATCATTGTTGGCTTTTTACTCATCCCCAATATTAATCGCAAAATTGGTCGTTCGGGAAAGGCCAGAACCAACAAACAACGTATGTTGCTGCAAACTCTCTCTGGTCGAAAGGAAATAAAATCAATTGGAGGTGAAAGCGTATGGTGGGAACGATTTAGAGAAGTTTCCGGTGAAGCCATCATGTCCAATTACGATACTTTTGTTATTAATTCAATAATGAATAGTGTCGCACAGGCAATGATGATGTTTACGGCGGTGGCAGTGATGTCCTTAGGAGCAATAGGAGTCATTAATGGCGATTTATCAATTGGTGCACTGATCGCTGCCATGGCTTTGGTCTGGCGTATTCTATCGCCTTTGCAGGGGGCATTTTTATCCATTTCTAAATTTCAGCAAACCTTTAAGTCGATGAAACAGATTAACCAACTGATGAAAATTCCGGTTGAAAAATCTGATTTTAATAGCGGTTTGGTGATTCAGGATTTGCAGGGACATATTGTCATGGACAGAGTCAGTTTTCGTTATGGTGCTGACCAGGATCCTGCATTGTTGGGTGTTTCATTGGCCATTAAACCTGGTGAGCTGATTGCTATTGTTGGCTATACCGGTTCCGGGAAATCTACTTTACTAAAATCTATTGCTGGCATGTATAAACCTCAGGGGGGTGCAATTTACATTGATGGTATTGATATGCGGCAATTAAATATTATGGAATTAAGACGTTCAATTGCTTATGTGCCTCAGCATACCACCATGTTTCATGGCACGATTGCGCAGAATTTGCGTTTGGCAAATGGTTTAGCGACTGATACCGAATTGCAACGAGCAGCAAGCAAGGCAGGGGTTCTGGAAGAGATTTTAGCTTTGCCTGAAGGTTTCAACACCCGATTGACAGATAATTCCACCGAAAAATATCCTCCCGGTTTTTTGCGTTCATTGTCGATTGCACGCGCATTTGTTAGCTCAACTAAAATTGTTCTATTTGATGAACCTGGCGCATCTCTGGATTTTGAAAGCGACACCCGTTTTATGAATCAACTCAAGGCACTGAAAGGTCAATGCACGATGGTGATGGTAAGTCATCGGCCCAGTCATATTCGACTGGCAGACAAGGTGATTTTGATGAATCAAGGATCAGTGCAATTTGCCGGAAAAGCCGATGAGGCTATCTCGATTTTAATGGAAGGATAACGATGAGTGAAACACAAGTAATCGAGCAATCTACAAACAAATCAATAGCAACTTTGCCGCGTGCCAGGGCCAGATTTCTGGCACAAGCCATTCAACTTGAAGAGCAGGGCGTGTCGGATATTATTAAAGCAGCTATTTATTTTAGTCTGTTTTTGTTTGTCGCGATTGTTATCTGGGCGGCGCTAACCACTGTCAACGAGGTAACCGTTGCCCAGGGTGAAGTTGTGCCTACTGGATATATCCATGATGTGCAGCATCTTGAAGGCGGGATTGTCAGTGAAATTGTGGTTAGAAATGGTGATCAGGTGAAACCTGGCGATCGATTGATCCGTTTTGCCATGCCGGTCTCCAAGGCTGATTATGAGCAGTTGCAGGTTAGAAAAGCCAGTTTGTCTCTGAAGCTGGAAAGAATTCGTGCTGTCGAGGAAGAGAGAAAGCCGGATTTCACTGAATTTGAAAAAAATTATCCTGATTTGGCTGCCAAGGAAATGGCCAGTTATTATGCGCAAATTGCCAGTGTTAACAGTGAATTGGCGGTATTAAAATCGCAGACCAATCAGCGAAAAAGTGAACTGGAAAGGCAACAAAACCAGGTTCATGCCTTAAAAAGGGAAATCGCCTTATTGCAAAAACAAGTTGATATGCGTGAGGAACTTGCTCATAAGCATATTGTTTCCAAGACTGATCTTTTGGAGAAAAAAAGTCGTTTAGCCAGTATTGATAGTCAGCTGAAATCAGTCCAGGATGGTATTGCGGTGGCCAAGATGGCATTGCAGGAAGCAAAAAACCGGCGCCAGGAAATTCTTGATAAACGTAAAAAGGAAAATGAATTTGAAGCAGCCGAAGTCGCAGGGCAGCTTGCCGAGGTTGAAAAATCCATGGTCAAGGCGGCTGATCGGGTCAACCGGCTGGATCTTTATGCTCCCATTGCCGGGATTGTCCAGGGAATCGCTATCAGCGGCGCCAATGCAATCGTGAAACCGGGAGATGTTATTTTGCAAATTGTCCCAGTCGATGGCGATGTTATTGTTGAAGCTAGAATACTGCCACAGGATGTGGGACATATTAAGGTACAGCAAAAGGCAGATGTTAAAATAGACAGCTATGATGCCAGCAAATATGGCTTTGTATCGGGAAAGGTCAAGCAAATTTCACCGTCAACTTATCTCGATGAAAAAAGGAAACCTTACTATCTGGCGAGGATTGAGCTGGAAAAAAATCATCTGGGTAATAATCCCGAACGAATGAAAATTATTCCGGGAATGACGGTTCAGGTAGATATTATTACCGGTAAAAAATCAATTCTTGATTATTTGATGAAGCCTGTTAGCAGAGGCTTTAAAAATGCTTTTCAGGAGCGTTAGATTTGTTAATCCATTCTACAGTTTTCAAAACAATTTCCTGCCAAACTGATTCTTCAGTGCGGTTCATGCGTTTTAGTGTTTTGAAGGAATGATCTCCGCCTTCAATTATATGCAGGCTTGCATCAGGCGCATATTTTTCCAGACTTTCCTGTAACTTATCCAGTTGGCATAAACTATCACGTGTGCCTTGGAAAATAAGAATAGGGCATGATATTGTTTTGAAATGTTCAATCCTGAGATTCAAGGGTTTGCCAGGTGCATGGAGTGGGTAACCATATAAAATAACTGCAAAATTTTGCTTGCTGGCAATCATGGAAGCATAACGACCGCCCATACTTTTTCCTGATAGAAATATTTGTTCCGCAGATAAGTGAGTTTTTTTAATTACACTATCGATCACCTTTAGCCAGGTAGCCTCAAGCACCTGCGCACGGTCTGGCGTTTTCCGAGCTTTTTCCATATAAGGAAAATTGAACTTAACGGTTAGAATATCATGATTGGCAATTTGTTTATGTAGATAGCTGATGAAAGGAGAATCCATTCCATTCCCGGCGCCATGCGCAATAATCAAAGCAGTTTGAAAATGGTCGGGTATCAACCATTCGGATGTGATGGTTGATTTTTCATTAACCATCAATTTGTAAATTTGTTTTTTCATGCCGGATTTTTGCTATCAATATAAAAGCATTCAATGTTGAAATGTTCCTGGGTTTTTTTCATAAGTTCCTGAATGCCAAATTGTTCAGTTGCATGATGTCCTCCTGCAAACATGTGAATATTGTTTTCCTGGCTTTCGTGCCAGTCATGTTCGGAAATTTCACCGGTAATATAGGCATCCAGATTAGCTTTGACAGCCAGATGCCAATCACTGTTTGCGCCGCCGGTAATAATTCCAAGGGTATTAATTGATCTGGAATTATCAGGAGATGCCAGGATAACATTATGATTAAGTATTGATTTTAATGTTTCTTCTAGTTGTTTCGCAGTCATTGGGTGAGATAATTTACCTTTAATACCCGTTGGACAACCTTTGAAATCCCCAAAAGGGAACTGTTCAGTCAACCCCAGTTTTTTCCCCAGCATTGCCGCATTGCCCACAGTGGGATGAGCATCAAGAGGCAAATGATAAGCAAATAAATTCATATCATTTTTGATGATAGGAATGATTCGTTGTCCAAATGCACCTGTTATTGCACGCGCACCGTGAAATTTCCAAAACAAACCATGATGCACAACCAATGAATCTGCTTGCTGGTCTACTGCTTTAATAATTGAATCCCTGGTGGCGGATACAGCAAAAGCAATTTTGTTGATATGTTGCGTACCTTCAATCTGTAGCCCATTTGGACAGTAATCGTTGAAAGTTTCAGGTGCTAATAGAGTGAAAAAAAATCATTGAGTTGTTGCTGACTGATGGACATAAAAGCGATAATAACATTCCAAATCTGTATAGTGTACCCCGGTTGTTTTTATAAAGGAAAAGATTCAGTATGGCTAGGAGAAGTGAGCATAGTCTAGAAGAAATTAAGGAAATGATACTGAAAGCAGCTGAAGATATCATTGTCATGGATGGCCTACAGGCGCTAAAAGTGCGTCGCATAGCGCTTGAGATCGGTTACACGGTGGGTACTATTTATATGGTCTTTGAAAACATGGCTGATTTGATCATGCATGTTAAAGGACGAACGCTCGATGAGCTTGGCGATTTTTTAGACGAATATTCCCCTGATGTTCCCTCTGATCAACAGATTGTTATTCTGGCAAAAAAATACCTTGAATTTGCCAACCAAAATTATAATCTTTGGAGTATGATTTTTGAGCATCGACTTTCAAAAGACCAAGCAATTCCTGAATGGTATCAAGACAAGGTGGATCAAGCTTTTGTTCGCATCGAAAAGTTACTTGCTCAACTTGCACCAGGCTATGAGCAACCATACGTTCACTCAGCTGCCAGAGCAATCTGGAGCGGCGTACATGGTATTTGTATTTTGTCGTTGACGGATCGTTTGTCATATGTCGAAATACAAAAAATTGAAAGGAACATTATGTTGCTGGTCGAAAATTTTATTCGGGGTTGGGTACTGACGTCAGAATCAAATCATTAAACATTTAATCGGGTTTCAAATAAACAAAATCAGGTCTGGCCTGCTTAAGCAAACGGAAAATTTTGGGAAGAAAAATCATACCAACGACTAAGGTGGCGCCAGCCAGTAAGGCAAAAAGATAATTGGCATGATGATCAAGTAACAGCATGCCTGAGCCATAGGCGAGTGCTGAAGCAAGAATGAAAACCCAGTTAAGCCAGTTTACTGCTGCAAAAACGCGGCCTTTGTCACTAACTGGAGGGCGGGCCTGGATAAAGGCCAGTAAAGGTACTGAGAAAAACCCTGAAGCGAAACCTAACAAAAAAAACAGAACAAATGAGATCATTCGTATTGAAAGTGGCGCCAGAGGAATAATTCGGGTTGATGCTAACAAATCCGGCGAGTTTTTTAATTGGTTAAACAGTTCGATGTCTTTCTCCCCGGGGCTATGAACAGGTAACACTGCCAAGCAAGACAAGAAAATAACCAAGGCAATCAGCGCCGGCACGACCAGGCTTAAACGAACTTTGCCAAATGAAAGTTTTCCAACCAAAACGCTGCCGAGAGCAATACCTAATGAAGTCGTTGCTACCATCAAACTTGTTTCAAAATTATTCAAACCTAACTGAAAGCGGCCAAAGGCATTGATGGCGGTTAAAGTAATGCCGCCAACAAACCAAAACCATGAATAAACGATCATAATGCGGGACATTAAAGGATCAGTGCAAAAAATATCTTTTAGTGTTGGCAATACGCTTAAAAAAGATTTTGCTGAGATTTCTCGCTGGGGATCAGCAGCCGGGTTTCTGGCAATCCCTAGTGAGATCAGCGTGCCCAGAAAGGCGATACTGACTGTAACAAGCCCAGCCATATACATTCGTCCGGTCAGTAAATCTGCAAGCAATCCAGCAACAGCTACACCGAAAATAATTGCCAGAAAAGTGGTCATTTGAGTCAACCCAGTTGCCGGGGCAAGATCGTCGGGTCGAACCAATTCTGGTAGGCCGCCATATTTTGGAGGGCCAAAAAAAGCGCTCTGAGTGCCTAGCAGGAATGCGACAATTGCTAAGAGCCATAAATAAAGTGGCGCTTCAATGGCGTTGAGAGTGCCATTGTTCATCATCAAAAATGCTCCAACACCTAAAACCGCAATAATAATTTCAGCTATTTTACAAAGAATCATCAACCGGCCTTTACTAAAGCGGTCAGCAATATCGCCAGCAAAACCAGAAAAAATTAAAAAGGGCAGGGCAAACAAAAATTGCACGACTGCCTGATATTCCATACCCAGCATCAAATAACCAACGCCCAGTAACAACACCAGTTGTTTAAAAACATTGTCGTTAAAAGCGCCTAATGCCTGAGTTGCGAGAAAACTGAGAAAGGACTTGTTTTCAAAAGGTAAAGGCGGCAGCTCTTCAGAGCTAATTCTGTTAGGCTGGGTTTTGGTATGGTCATGACTGGAATCATGCTGGGTCATTTTATAATTTCTCCATGAAGACCTGAAAATATAATTTTGAAAAGGGACCGGATGATTCAATCCTGACTTAAATCAGGTTCACCAATATGTTTGAGAATATGGGAACGGGCTTCATCTTTCATCTTAACTGCAATATCCCAAGTTGTCTCAAGAGCTGTAGTTTTTTCATCTGCTTCAGGTTTAATCGGTTTGCCGATAGTAACCGTGATCATTGCTTTTCTCGGGAGCCAGTTGTTTGCCCTTAAGATTGATCGGGTTCCGCGTATTGCAACTGGTATTACCGGTCTTCCTGTTGCTGCTGCCGTGGTAAAAGCGCCCATGCGAAAAGCAAGCAAGCCAGGCATGCGGGTAAATGTCCCTTCAGGGAAAAACAATAAAGAATGATTTTTGCTAGCTTCAACGATGAGTTTTTTACTGTCGCTCAAGCTTTGTTGAATATCAAAACGCTCAACAAATTGAGTGTCCAATTTTTGTAGCAGGAGACGAGCAATAATATGATTTTTTAATTCAGTTTTAGCGACAAAATTGAAATCTATGGGTATTGCAAGAAGCAGTATCATACTGTCTAAATAACTGGCATGATTGCTGACAAAGATAAATGGTGCTTGTTCGGGATTAATGTTTTCCTGACCGATAATATTAATTTTGATATTACAGGCTACAGTCAAGACTCGGAAAACAAAGCGCATAATGGGCCTGCTCCAAGTTCTGGGGCAAATGATAACCATTGGCCAGCCAATGATTGAACACAATAAAAATACAGCCCATGCATAAATACCATATAACCAGGCAGTGGTATTGCCGAGCATGTTGTTAAATTGTTTTACAGCATTTTTAAAATAGCTGCGCAAGAGCAGTAATTGAACATTCTGAGGGTTATCTTGATTAATAAAGCCTTGTTCAAATAAATCTCTACAGGCTGAGCGCCTGATTTTTCCGCTGGAAGTTTTTAATACGGTATGTGGTTTTACAAGAGCAATTTCATCAGGCGGACTGCCAACCAAATCACTTGAAATCCTGTTGATTTGGACGACTAGTTGTTCCCGCTGTTTTGGATCCTCAATTTTGGTTTCAGCCAAGACAACTAACTGTTCAGTTCCGGAATCTTGATTTTGACTGCCAAACACAGCAACACAACCATTTCTTATTCCGTCAATATGTCCTATTGCTTGTTCCAGCTCATGCGGGTAAATATTTCTTCCGGCATGGATAATGATGTCCTTAATGCGGCCAGTTATGTAGAGTTCTCCATTGGCAATATATGCCAGGTCACCTGAATCGAGCCAGTCACCATGAAATAATTTTTTAGTCGCCTCAGGGTTACGGTAATAGCCACTGGTTGCAGAAGGGCCGCGAAATTCCAATCGCCCTTGCTGGCGCTCAGGAAGTTCAAGTTCTGCGTCATCAACAATGCGAATTTCATGTTGAGACAAAGGGATGCCGCAGGCAGGAAACAATAATGCTGTTTCAGATTTTGTGGTAGTCATTGCTCGGCCGGTTTTCATAAAAGTGACCCGGTCAATTTGATCAATTAACGGAGGCCGTTTAGTGGCAGGGAATGTCAGGCCAACAGAGCATTCGGCCAGTCCATACACGGGTTGCATGGCAGTTTCAGTCAGGCCGCATGGTTTAAATTTACGGTTGAATCGTGCCATTGTATTTGGGCTGATGGGTTCTGCGCCATTAAAAATACAGCGAACAGAGCTAAGATCCAGAGCTGCTAATTGTTTATCGCCAATACGTTGCAAACACAATTCATAGGCAAAATTTGGAGCGCCTGTCAGCGTTCCTCGATAACGGTGTAATGCATTTAACCAGCGGCTTGGTCGTGCCAGAAAGGATAGCGGCGGCATGACTACCAAGTGCATGCCATAGTAAAGACTGCCAAACCAGGCTCCGATCAGTCCCATATCATGATAAAGTGGTAACCAGCTAACATAAACATCACTTGATTTAGCACCGACACGTTCACCCATCGCTTGAACATTGGAGAGCAAATTGTAATGACTGAGAATAACGCCCTTGGGAGTTCCTGTGCTGCCAGAGGTATATTGCAAAAAAGCAATGTCCTGGGAAGATGTTTTAGTCCTGAAAAATGTGTTGTTAGTCGTAGTTAGTTCTTGTGGGCTTATGATTTGTTGCAAATCAGAAAGTTGATTGGTTAATTCGGCTGCCAAGGCCTTGTTTTCATCAACGGTTATCAATATCACCGCCTGGCAATTTTCCAGAATACGTTGGTGACGGCGTAAATGTTCTTCAACCTGGGTGCGGCGTGCGGGTGGATAAAGAGGTACCGGGATGGCGCCGGCAAGCAAGATGGCAAAAAAACTAACAAAATATTCTCTGCTGGTCGGCAACATTAACGCCACCGTTTGCCGGGGTTTCAATCCGTGATATTGCAACCCAGCTGCAATGGTCGCAGCTTCCTGAGCTAACACTCCGAATGAGATGTTTTCGCCATCATCGTGATCGTTATAAAGGGTAATATGGGTACGTTCAGGATGGTTTTGTACATGCCAATCTAAAACTTCGATTAGGGTTTGGGCGTTATACGGAATTTCTTCAGCATAATCCTGTTGGCTAGTGAAGTGGTCTAATACAATTTTTTTTGGTATTTGAGGGCTGGTATTTTGAATTTCGCGCCAAAGATCTCTGGGGGTTTCTATACGGCTATATGATTCTTCAGATAATGCTACATCGTAATAATCTTCCACCCGGCTCAGTATTTCCATCCGGGTCAAACTATCCAGCCCTAAGTCTTTGTCAAAACTGCTGTCAACCTGCAAGCGCTGCAGGGCTTGCTTTCGAACATTAAGCTCGTTGCCAAAATGACGAATCAGTTGAAGTAAACCATTGTTATCCAGGGTTGCAGGATCATCATTTTCGCCATCATTATTTTTTTTCATCGACGCTTTACCTCAATCGGCATTATTTAGCCAAAGGTCGAGCCATTCCAGCCCCAGTATTCGGCCGGACAGTTCATAAATTCAATATAAATCCGTTGTGGATTGATCTGAAGCTTTTTCTCGAGCAGTTGACTGATTGAGGCGGATAAGGATTTGGCTTGTGTTGTACTCAAACCGATACTTTTACATTCGATAAATGCCTGTGGGTCTTGGCTACCGGCAAAAATCATGTTTTTGCCGCCGGTTAGTTCTGCCATCACATAATTTTCTGATTTTCCGGTTTCGGCTGCGAGCAGTTTGGAAAAATCAGTCAACAATTGCGAAGACTGTTGCTCAGAGATAGTTACATTGGTTGTTAATTTCAAAAATGGCATCGTCTGTCCTCCCAAAGTGTCTATTTTGTAACTATTCAGCGTATTGATAGTTTCAATATCAGTAACTTACTCCTGAAGACGCCGTAAATACGTCCGTGTAGGCTTGATTGTGTCATCCATGACACCTACACTTATTTTCATAAGTCACTGATATTTTAAAATTTTAGTTAAATTAAATGCGCTGAATAGTGACTCTATTTTTTTGATTATTCGAGCATGGTTTTTGCTAGTTCTGTCACTTCAACATAATTAACCTTCCCAGTGCCAAGAACGGGTACTTTTTCAACAATAACAAATTTTCTGGGTAAGTTGATTGGTGAAATACCTTTAGCCTTGCCGATTAATTCGTTTGCGTTGGCATCTTTATAGGTGGTAACCAATATTAACACTTCGCCTTTTCTTTCGTCGGGTAAACTGACAATGGCATGCTGAAAATTCGGCCAGACATCGTTGACAACTTGTTCCGAGGAGGCTAATGAAATCATTTCTCCACTGACCTTGGCAAAGCGTTTGCTCCGGCCTCGAATGCTGATAAATCCCTGTTCATCAATATTGACAATATCGCCCGTGTCATACCAGCCTTTGCCATAAATTGATTCTGGAGGAACCAGTTTTCCAGGGTTGTCGTGTAATAAATAGCCCAACATAATATTTGGTCCGGCGAGATGTAAATTTCCAGCATTTTCAATTCCGGGCACGGCTTCCAATTGATATTTCATACTTGGCATCAGTCTGCCGACCGTGCCAGTCTTATATTCCATTGGCGTATTGACTGCAGCGACAGGGCTGGTTTCGGTAGCGCCATATCCCTCAAGAATTCGAATACCGAATTTTTCAAACCAGAGTTGTCGGGTGTTTTCCTGTAGTCTTTCTGCACCAGCTACGACATAACGAATTTTAAAAAAATCATAAGGATGAGCTTTTTTTCCGTAGGCTGCGAGAAATGTATTGGTTCCGAACATTATCGTTGCATTATGTTCGTAGGCAATTTCAGGAATGATGCTGTAATGCAATGGCGAGGGATAAAAAAAGGTAGTCATTCCATGCATAACAGGTAGCAGGGTACCTACCGTAAAACCAAAAGAATGGAACATTGGCAGAAAGTTTAATACTACGTCCTGGGCATTGAAATTAATTCGGGCTGCGACTTGTTCATGATTGGCCAGTAAATTCTGATGAGAAAGAACAACACCTTTGGGCGCTCCTTCAGTACCCGAAGTGAATAAAATAACTGCACTGTGTTGAGGTTCGATTGGTTGTTTTTTATACCAATAATCAGTAGTTTTACATTGATAGAGTGCGCGGATTTTATCAAACCAGTTGATTTTTTCTGCCAGATCTTCCAGATAGATTAGCTGAACATGTTGGCCAAGATGCTCTGCTTCAGCCTGTAATTTAGCTAATTCGATAAACCGTTTTGAAGTTAAGACGGTTTTTACCTGGGCAGTTTCGCAGGCTGATATCATGCCTACCGAACCGATTGAATAATTGAGCATGGCGGGGACGCGCCCATAAAGCTGTACTCCCAAAATCACACAGAGGGTTTTTGTCGAGTTTGGCAATAAAACACCAAGATTATCATTTCGGTTACTAATTTTTTTTAAGGCATTGCCAATGGCGATACTCCGGGTAATCAGTGTGTTGTAATTTAGTGGAGTGCGTTCCAGATCATCAGCAATAATATGCTTGCCGCCGTGAATAGTCCGTGCCTCCAGTAATTTGGAAAAAAGCGTCTGTTGGTAATGGCCGGTAGAAAAGGCCAGGTTAGTCATAATATCTGACAAAACCCGACCGCTGTATTCACGCCGTTTTTTTCCTCTGAATTCATCTGGAATATCAATATGGGTGGGTGGCAGGATGGTAATAGTAATTTTAGGAAACAATCTTTGCCGGACAATTTTTCCGATTCTGGAAAAATAGGTATATTCTGCGCCGCTAATCCGAATCGGAAGAATGGTAGCATCTGCTTTATCAGCCACCATGCCCGGCCCGTCATACACTTTCATCAAAGAGCCGGTAACAGTAATGCGTCCTTCAGGAAAAATAACGGTTTTTTGATCGGTTTTTAGATGATGGATCAGAGATTTTAATGATAATGGCTGGGTTGGGTCGAGAACAAATACGTTAGATAATCTCAGGAAAGGCTTGATCCAGGGGGAGCGCGAAATATGAGTGTTGATCGCAAAAGTAATATCATCCGGTAAAAATACCCCAAGTAATAATGGATCAAGAAAGGAAACATGATTGGAAATAATAAGAACTCTTTTTCCTGCTTCTTGGTAGTGCTCCAGTCCAGTGACTTCAATTTTGAAAAGAAAGCTTAGTAAAGGGCGCAAAATTGTTTTTAGCATTTTTTTTCCTCAGATTCTCAGCCATAGTTTAATGGTAAACTTTAATTAAACAAAGTTCAATTATTTTTGTTCAGCTTCGGTTTAGGGGTAATTCCGTAATTTATGTTGCGCCTGCTCATCTTAACTGTTAGATTATAAAAATAAAGAAACTTTCATTTCATTGTATAAATTTACAGCTATTAGTTTGTCTTACCTCTCTTTATTACTCCAGCCTAGATATTTGATGAGGAATATAAAGATATGAAAAATATATCTAAAATTTAAAAATGAAGTGTTTTTTCAGTAGCTATAGATGGCCATCTTTTAAACATCTTGTTTTGTTGGTTGTTTGTCTTCATTGTTCTTTTTTCTCGTTAATTTGTTATTCGGATATCTGGGTTTACTCAATAAAAAAAGGCGATAACCTGTGGGATTTAACGGTTGATTATTTAAAGGATATTTCCTATGTAAAGAAGGTGCAGGAACTCAATAAAATAGAAGATCCTTGGCAGATAGCCCCGGGGAAAAAAATATTAATTCCTGCAAAGTGGTTAAGAAGTTTTCCCATGCTGGTGCGAGCCAAGGCAATACAGGGCCGGGTAGAGTTAGTCGATGATGAAACAGGCAAAGCGACCAGTTTGAAGCCAGGCCAATTAGTCATTGTTGGAGACACTATTCGAACAGCTAAAAATTCTTCTGTGGTTTTGGAGTTTATGGATGGAACCCGATTGCTTCTTGAAGATAATAGTGAACTAAAAATAGATTATTTAGCTGGTTATGATCATACCGGGATGACTAAATCCAGACTGTTTTTAAAGAAGGGACGCCTTGAAACCCAGGTTGCGCCAAAAAAAGGGTCAGCTAGTCAATTCAAGATTCGTACCCCAAATGTAGTGACTTCTGTTCGTGGAACTGATTTTAGAGTCAGTGCTGAACCTGAAAAAATTGTTTCCAGTACCGAGGTTCTCGGTGGTGGTGTCGGTGTATCTGGAGCCGGTAAAACTCGACTTATACCTAAGGGATTCAGTACTATCGCAATTGCTGATCAGCCACCAACGCCACCGATAAAATTATTGCCTGCGCCCGATACTAAAAAAATTCCAGATTTATTTTCTCGCGTACCGGTTCAGTTCAAGTTGCCAGAATTGCCTAAACATCAAAGCTACCGGGTGCAGATTGCAAAATCCTCCTTATTTAATGCAGTATTATTTAATAAAATTTATGATTCCGGCGTGATTAGAACCCTTGATTTGCCAGATGGAAAATATGTGATGAGAATTCGTGGTATTGATCAACAAGGTTTGGAAGGTGTAGATGCACAAATGCAATTTAGAATAAATGCGCGACCAGAACCTCCTTTTCTGATTGAGCCTAAATCAGGCGTAGGAATACTTGAATCATCCCCAAATTTTATTTGGGCAAAGGGACGATCAATACGTGGATATCATTTCCAATTAGCAAAGAACAAGGATTTTTCACCATTACTTTTTGATATTAAAGAGTATGAAAACATCAGTTTGCTTTTGAATAAGCCACTGCCAATCGGCAAATATTATTGGCGAGTGGCTGCTATCGATGAAGATGGTGATGGGCCATTTTCTGATCCTCAGTTACTGCGCAGGATTCTTCCGGCTCCTGAAATGGAAGCACCGGAGATGACTGAGAATACAGTAGTCGTTCGTTTTCGTCAGGGCTTGACTGGTCAAAAATACCATATTCAGGTGGCCAGAGATGAAAAATTCAAAGATTTAATGGCTGATGAACAACTGGAAAAACCTGAGTTCACGATGCCAAAACCTGAAAGTGGTGATTATTATGTGCGTATTCAAACCTTAGACCCGGATGGTTTTGTCGGTCCTTTTAGTTCTCCGCAGCTTATTGAGGTACCTGGTATCGATTGGTACTGGGTTTTGGTTATGTTGCCCTTGTTTGCTTTGTTCGCTTTATAGGTTAACGAGATGTCAAACTGGCCTACAAAATTATTTGCTTTGGTGATGGCCGTTTTATTGACTTTATCGGCAGTGGGTTTGCAGTGGTCTGGAAGCATGAAGTCGTGGGATGATATGATTTTCGATCAGTTGACAAAGTATTTTCACCATGAACCTAATTCAGATATCATCATTGTAAGCATTGATGATAGAAGTCTGGATAGTTTTGGCAGATGGCCGTGGCCTCGGCAACTTCATGCCGAATTTATAGACAAACTGACTGAAGTTCAAGTTAGAGCAATTGGACTTGATATCCTTTTTATTGAACCGGACAAGGATAATCCTGAAAATGATCGGCGTTTGGCAAAAGCTATTCAGCGTAATGGCAGAACGGTTTTACCTGTCGTTATTGAATCAACCAGTGCTTCCAGAGATGTTAAGGTGAAATTACCGCTACCGGGATTGGTAACTGCAGCAGCAAATATGGGACATACCAATATTTTACCAGATGGAAAAGGTGTGGTTCGAGGGTTGTATTTATCGGCTAATATTAATTCTGGTTTAAAAATCCCCGCATTTACAAGAGCATTGGCTGATATTGGCCATGCAAATAATACAAACTCAGATAATAAACCTGTTTTCGGTAATTACCCGGTAGATAAAATTGCTAGTTTTTCTGATTATGTCCGTATTCCGTTTTCTGGCTCAGCAGGCCATTACCCGATGTATTCATACATTGACGTACTGCGTTCGGAAAAGCTGAGAAAACAGTTTTATGATAAATACATCTTAATTGGCTTGAATGCTACTGGTTTTGGCTCGCGTTTCGCCACCTCTGTATCCAATCATTCCGAATTAATGTCTGGGCTTGAATTAAATGCTCATGTCCTGGACATGTTGCTAAAAAACAGTAGTATTTTACCTGTCAAGCCAGTTTCAGCTATGTTGCTGACAGCAGTTTTGGTTTTTGTTCCCTTAGTTTCGTACGGCTTTTTATCAAGCCGGCAAACTTTAATTATTACTACACTTTGTATCTTATTAAGTCTGTTTGTCAGTGCCTGGTTATTACTAGCAAATTATCTTTGGTTTGGGCCTACATCGGTTATTTTATTGTTGTTATCGGGGCTTTTATTTTGGAATAGCAAGCAGCTTGCTTCAGTGTCGAAGTTGTTATTTATGGAAAAACAAAAGGCCAGGGCGACCTTGCACGCAATTGGTGACGCAGTCGTTACTACTGACAAGCAAGGAAAAATTGAATATATGAATCCTGCCGCTGAAAAAATGGCAGGCTGTTCATTGAATCAAGTAAAAGGTCAGGCATTTTGTGATATTTTCACAGTCGAAGAAGCTGATGAATCTAAAAAACTTTTTGAGGAATTTCAGGATAAAATCAGAGATAACGAAATTGATCAGGCCGAAATAAAAGGCTTTGTTAGTCAATCCGGTCAAAAATATGCTGTGCAACTATCCGCTAATCCGATTATTGAGCGCAATGGCAAAGACTCTGGGATGGTTTATGCCTTCAATGATTTAACAGCAATGTTAGATATTAGTCAGCGTATGGCATATATTGCTACACATGATGCTTTGACTGCATTACCCAACCGGGTTCTCTTACATGACCGTTTGACTCAAGCCATAAGTTTGGCTGGCCGCTTGGGTAAACATATTGTTATTTTATTTGTAGATCTGGATGGCTTTAAAAAGATCAATGATGGTTTAGGGCATGCAGGAGGCGACCAGGTTCTGAAGGAAATTGCAAAAAGGCTTCAATCCAGTGTTCGGCAAGGCGATACCACCGCTCGCTGGGGAGGAGACGAATTTGTAGTTTTGATGGAGAATCTGGAGCATGAGGAGTATGTTGTCGAGATTGTCGATAAAATTGTACAAAACCTGTCAGCTTCATTACATGTGTTCAATCAAGAGGTTTTCGTCACTCCAAGTATTGGTATCAGCTTGTTTCCAAAAGATGGTGAAACAGCAGATGCGCTTTTGGCAAGAGCTGATGCTGCAATGTATAGTGTTAAAGACACTGGGCGGAACGGTTTCAATTTTTATTCAACAGGACTTAATGATAGCGCCAGACACCGGTTACAGATGGAAAAGGAAATGCATGATGCATTGAAACAGGGTGAATTTGAGGTGTTTTATCAGCCTTTGATTGATTTAAAATCTCAGCAAATTCTTGGCGCAGAAGCTTTATTGAGATGGCGTCATTATGACAAAGGTATTATCTTACCTGGTGAGTTTATTTATCTGGCTGAAGAAACGGGCCTAATTGTTCCTATTGGTGATTGGTTATTTCAAACAGTATGCCAACAGTTAAAAATGTGGCATCAACGTGGGATTCAGGACATCCAAGTTGCGATAAATTTATCACCCCGCCAGTTTATGCAAAAAAATCTATTAGACATGGTTGGCCAATGTATCGAGCAATACCACATCATTCCCGGCACCTTAAATGTAGAAGTGACCGAAAGTATTATGATGCGGGATGTTGATCAGGCAATCAATATTTTACAGGCGTTAAAAGCCGTTGGTATTTCTGTTGCACTTGATGATTTTGGAACCGGCTATTCATCATTGAGTTATCTCAAACGGTTTCCGGTCGACAAATTGAAAATAGACAAGTCATTTATTAATAACCTTTTTTCCGACTCCGATGATGCCAGTATTATCAACGCAGTAATTTTGCTTGGGCATAACATGAATATGCAAGTTGTTGCCGAAGGTATTGAAACCCGGGAACAAATGTTATTTTTGATGCGCCAGGGTTGTGATATAGGGCAGGGCTATTATTTTGACAGGCCGCTCAAGGCGGAAAAAATGACCGACCTGTTGATGGAAAAAATGGTTTTATCCGAATAACTAAAAATGTTATCTGTCTTCCAGTCTCAGCGCATCACCAAATGTGGTGTTTTTATCAAAATCATCCCAGACATACACTGGCGTGGTAATCGGTGTTGTTGGAATAAAGCAGGTAACCAGGTCTGCAATTCCTGAAACAATCCTTCCTGCCATAATCAGTCCGCCGTAGGGAGCTCCGCCAACCACACCCCAGACAACATTGGTATCATTACTGATATTAATAACATTTTTGGGGATTTCGAGAAAACTGGCGCCAATATTTGCCAGCCCACTTAAAGCCTTGGTTTTTACTCTTTCATTATAATTTTCATCATTGTCATTGGCATGACTTGCTGGAGCAAGTATCATGAAAAAACTGCTTAACAAAATGCCCAAAAAAATTCGTTTATGATTCTTCATTTCATAGCCTTGCGGGTGGTTAAAAATATATAACTAATATCCATAAAAAGTATAGCAGAGCAAAATGAATTTTCCGGGTAGTCTGACAGACATTATTCGAATATTAAAAACTATATATTTATTAATGACTTAATTTTTATGTATTGGAGGAAATAATGAGGAAAATTCTAATTTTATTAATGATGTTTAATTTCTGTTTGTCGCTGAGCTATGCGGCAACAGAGCAGGAAATGATGATAGAAAGCAAGCAGGCAATCAAAGATTTTGCTGGCAAATTAAAAGCCAGGTTAATGGAAGGAATGGCAAAGGGTGGACCAGTGACTGCTATCCAAATTTGTAATCAGGTTGCTGAGGATATTGCCAAAGAAGTCTCTGAAAAACAGGGTTGGAAAATTTCACGCACGTCTCTGAAGCCAAGAAATGCCAAAAATACCCCTGATGCCTGGGAGAAATCAGTTCTACAATCGTTTAAAAAACGGCAGCTTGCCGGAGAGGATATTTCTAAAATAGATCATGCTGAAATTCTTCAAGACAACGGCCAATCAGTTTTTCGCTATATGAAAGCAATTCCAACCCAAGGACTTTGTTTAAGTTGTCATGGAGAAAAAATCCCCCCAGATGTTTCTGAAAAGCTGAGACAACTTTATCCAGAAGATAAAGCCAAAGGATTCAAAGTTGGAGATATTCGCGGCGCTTTCAGTATTGTCAGGGAAATTAAATAGTGCCTCCGATTATTCGTCAACTGGAATTGCAGGATTATCAAATAACCTGGCAAAAAATGCAGGAATTTACTAAGTCAAGAGATCTAACAACGCCCGATGAAATATGGGTTGTTGAGCATCCTGAGGTTTTTACCTTGGGATTAAATGGCAAGCAACATCACATTTTGAAACACACAGAAATTCCTGCGGTTCAAACTGACAGAGGAGGGCAGGTGACCTTTCATGGCCCGGGACAATTAGTTGTTTATACCTTGCTGGATCTGGAGCGTCTAAAATTAAATATCAGACAATTAGTGACGATTCTGGAACAAGCGATGATTGATGCGTTGGCACAATATGGCATTCACTCAAATGCTAGAAAAGAGGCACCAGGAGTTTATATTGAGGGAAAAAAAATTGGCTCTGTCGGATTACGAATTAAAAATAAATGTAGCTATCATGGGTTAAGCTTAAATAACCAAATGGATTTAACTCCTTTTACCCATATCAATCCATGCGGCTATCCTGGCATGGAAGTTACCCAACTTTTTGATCAAGGTGTTAAAATTCACACTCATGAATTAGCTTTACCGGTTGTTCATGCAATTATGACTGCTCTGGAAAAAAAATAAATGTCTTATCAAGCGCCATCACGCTCAACCCCTCAAATTCATCAACGAAATGCCGACAAGCTGGCAAGAATCCCCGTTAAGGTCGAAAAAGCAGAAAAAATATTACGCAAGCCCGAATGGATTCGAATAAAAATTCACGGCGGTGAAGAAGTTGACAGGATCAAACGAATATTACGGGAACGTAATCTACATTCAGTTTGTGAAGAAGCAGCCTGTCCTAATCTGGCTGAATGTTTTAATCATGGAACGGCCACTTTCATGATTATGGGCGATTTATGTACCCGCCGTTGTCCATTTTGTGATGTTGCTCATGGCAAACCGCAACCCTTGGATCAAAATGAACCTGAGCATTTGGCTGAAACTGTCAAAGCATTGAATTTAAAATACGTGGTGATTACCTCTGTTAATCGTGACGATTTAAGAGATGGCGGAGTTGGTCATTTTGCATCGTGCATTCAGGCATTGCGCCAACAAACACCAGAAACAAAAATTGAAATTCTGGTGCCTGATTTTCGGGGCCGGATGCAAAAGGCCGTGGAAATATTATCTGAAAATCCTTGCGATGTTTTTAATCACAATTTGGAAACGGTTCCCCGTCTTTACCGGCAAGCTAGACCAGGCGCGGATTATCAAAATTCACTGCTGCTGTTACAAAAATATCAGCAAGCGAAGCCTGAAATTCCCACTAAATCCGGTTTAATGCTGGGGCTTGGTGAAACCCAGGAGGAGCTGCGACAAGTTATGGAAGATTTGGTGAATCATGGCTGTACCATGTTAACTTTGGGTCAATATCTTCAACCCAGTCAGGATCACTTGCCTGTTCAGCGTTATGTTACACCGGAAGAATTCGAGCAATATGCAGAAATGGCAAAATCATTGGGTTTTAAACAAGTCGCCAGTGCGCCATTGGTCAGGTCTTCGTATCATGCAGATTTGCAAGCAAAGGGCGTCAAATTGCTCTGAAGTGAAACCTGTTTCACGTCTTTGCTGAATAAACTGCCGGTTTCATCAAAGTTTCCCGCAGCATAGCAAGCTATAGTTTAGTTTCCTTATGTAATTTTTCAGGAGATCGCTATGCGAGGAAACACAAGCATTAATGAAATTGAATCGGTCAATAATTTACTAACATTATCGGTTTATTTCACCATTGCAGACTGTCTTGATCTTGATGCCATGACGCTTCAGGCGGATGATGATTTGCGTAAAGACCTGGCTATGACAGATATTCAGCAGCAAACATTATTTGAATCCGTTAAAGACCAATTTGAAGGTGAGCAACTCGATTTTTCTGTCATCCAAACTGTGCAAGACGTGGTTGATCAACTGGTGACCTACAACGAATATCAACGTTTACATTAACACTTGAATCCGCATTAAACTCACGGGATTCAGATAATACTTTTCTAATTCATGGTAGGAGTGGCTTCAGCTGCGATTAAATTGCCGCAAGAAGCAACTTCTACAACACATGAGTTATTGTATCTATTATTAAATCTCAGACCTCTCGCTCTTAATCACTCCAAGTCAGTTATAATTCAGCTTCACATACAGAAAATAAAAACATTATTGTGACTGAAACCCATCTGATAACCCTGACTGCAATTCCAGTCATTGCAGTTTTTTGCCAATGGATTGCCTGGCGCCTGAAACTTCCTGCTATTTTGTTTTTGCTGTTAGCAGGAATTATTACTGGTCCGACATTAAACTGGTTAAAACCGGATGAACTGTTCGGTAATTTGCTGCATCCTTTTATTTCCCTTGCCGTAGCAATTATTTTGTTCGAGGGCGGCATGACCCTGAAACTCGATGATATCAAAGGTCTTGAAAAAGTTGTACGGCGTTTGGTGACTATTGGCCTTTTAGCAACCTGGTTAATCATTGCCCTCGCAACCCACTTTCTGGTTGGTTTTTCTTGGGAACTCAGTTTTTTGTTTGGCGCTCTGGTGGTAGTTACTGGCCCGACAGTTATTATCCCCATGTTACGAACGGTTCGTCCCAACGCCAAAATTGCCAATATCTTACGCTGGGAAGGTATTGTTATTGATCCGATCGGCGCTTTGCTAGCGGTTTTGGTGTTCGAGTTCATTATTTCTGCGACACATGAACAGATTTGGCAGCATGTGTTATTGACTTTTGGCGGCATTATTGCCACGGGCTTATTGATCGGAGCCGCCGCAGGCTACCTGCTGGGTCTGATTCTCAGACACTATCTGTTACCTGAATATCTTCATAACCTGGCATCATTAGCATTGATTTTCGCCTCATTTACTTTAGCTAATCATATTTCCGAAGAATCCGGATTACTGGCTGTTACTATCATGGGTATGTGGATGGCAAACCTTAAGCAGGTTCATATCGAAGATATTTTGAACTTTAAGGAACATCTGACCGTGTTGCTGATTTCAGGTTTATTTATCATCCTTGCAGCGCGAATTGAATTTGATCAAATCATGATGTTGGGATGGGCCTCGTTAGCTATTTTGGCAGTTATTCAGTTTGTAGCCAGGCCAGTTAAAGTTTTGATTGCAACCTACGATTCAACACTAAAATGGCAAGAAAAAACCTTGCTTTCATGGATTGCGCCACGTGGTATTGTTGCTGCGGCAGTCTCGGCAATTTTCGCATTGCGTCTGGAAAACCAAGGTATAGAAGATGCCCAATTGATTGTGCCACTGACTTTCATAGTTATTGTTGGTACTGTTGTTTTACAAAGCACTACAGCAGGTTGGTTGGCTCGATGGTTAAAAGTTGCAGAACCGGATTCTAATGGTCTGCTTATCATTGGAGCTAATCCCCTGGCTCGAAAAATTGCTGTGGCTTTGAAAAACCAGGGGATCAGAACCTTGCTGGTTGATCGTAACTGGTCAAATATTAAAGCAGCTCGGATGGAAGGGCTGGAAACATATTACGGAAGTCCCATTTCTGAACATGCTGAACAATATCTGGATTTGACAGGATTAGGTCGAATGCTGGCACTTTCTCCGCAACCGGCATTAAATGCCCTGGCAGCAATTCGTTATCGCAGTGAATTTGGACGTGATGCAGTTTATACTTTACCGGATTCAGGAGAAATGTCAGAAAAAGAGGCAATCGCACCTGCGCATCGTGGTCATTTATTATTTCAGTCAGAAGCCAGCTACAGTAAATTAGCCAGTTTCATTAGTAAAGGAGCAGAGGTCAAAGTGACTTCAATAACAGAGGATTTTACTTTTGAAGACTTGATGGCTCAACCTGGTAAACAAATTATTCCATTATTTGTTCTTGATGATAAAAGCAAATTGGAGATTTTCACTGCCGGTGAAAATCTCCAGCCTAAGTCAGGTAGTAAAGTGATCAGCTTGGTGTTGGAGCAATAGCAACTTTTTATTACATGCCACAGTTCTAATGCACAATTCAAAAGCAATCTCCACGTATAAGCGATCACTTTACTGATGTTGCTATAGGATTTTGTATATACCATTCAAAATTAGGAGGCCAGGTTTTTTTTAAATCTTGGCAAGCCAAGCAATGCAGTTCCCAAAAACCATATTGCGCCAGGCACTGGTATAGGACTGGTTTTCAAAATATTTCCTTGTAAATTCCAGGTAATGGTTCCGCCGGCAGCCATCCCTTGGCTTAATTTTGCAGTCCAAGACAATTCATAGTTCCCGGTAGCAGCGTCCCAGGTTCCACTGGCATTTTCAGAACCTAAATTTTGATCCATTATCATGTGATTAGCAAACCAGCTCGATAAGTCCATATTGATAGTGTCTTTTACATCATCAACTACACCGGTTGGAACAGGGCCGCCCTGAATTAAACCAGACAGAGGCGCGTTAGGGTGTTCATTATGATTGATATTGGACGCTGCTGTGTAAACATATTGGGGTGGTTTCATCGCGCCGCCTGGCATGCCAAAGTTACTAATAGAAATTGGTTTGCCATTAATTGATGTGTTTTTATTGATGTAGCCTCCGACAAGATCAGTATTTTCTGTTAGTTTCAAGTTAATTGTATCTGGTGTTGGAAGGAAATTACGGGTAATTGTGCCACTGGTGATATTCATCTCATCAATATTTAACACCGTAGCTAATGACTGTGTAGAAATTACGCTAATTAGAATTAAGTTACTCCAAAAAGTTTTTTTTGCCATCATTTTGTTTTCCATGTTGTCGTTAATAGAGTTCTTTAGGTGAGCAAGGTTAATGCCAACAATGAGATTTAATGGAGGCAAAATAAATTTTGGTAACAAATTGAATGTATGTGAATTTATTCGTCCATTTTAATGGTGAAGAAATAGAGCGGGATATGAATAGCCGTGAAGTAATTAAACTATGTTAAATAACGCATTGGCAGATTCAATGACGTTTCAATTAAAGTTAAGAATTAATCCGGTCATTTTCAAAGCGTCTGAGAGCCAGTAAGACATTGTTTGTAGAGCTAAAGATGACAGTAATTTTTTAGGCATTTGACTTATTTAATTCGGGTTAAATAACTTAGTTTTAAAAAATTTTAGTTGTAAGAATAATAATTTATTGCAAATAAATTATTATTCGATATAAATTATTATTTATATATCAATGTCTTGTATGGCATTATGTTGGAAGAGAGGTTTTTATCAATGAATGTTTATTTTTTGGCATCAATAATGCTTGGTATTAAACAAAGGGAATTAATAATCGCCTGAAATTTATAAACCAGATGTAGGCGATCAATTGAATTAAAAATCAAGGATGAAAATCACTACGCCACTGCAAGGTGAGCTGGAAATTCCAGAGGCCTGGTTATAACCCAAATGGTTGGGTTTCGTCAGTGGGTGGTGGGGGTTAGTGCGGAAATGATTTTACTGCATTAACGATTTACTTAAGCTTTAAAATCTCAACTTTTAATTATGGAGTATAAATTAATGAATATCAAAACCAAACTCGTAGCATCAATATTAATGGCGGGTAGTGTATCGATGGCGCAAGCAACTACGTATGATGTAATGGGTATGTTTAACGAACCGATGGTGCCTGGCACTGCAGGAGACACCAAGTTTATTGGTCAAATTGATTTGATGTGGGATGGTTCTACATATGCAGTCAATAGTTTTTCAGGGACAATGAATGAATCCATGCAGGGTCCTTGGATGGATGTTTCTGCAGATCCATCTTTTAAATACATTGATGGTAATCCATTGGCTGGAGGGAGTACAGCTACTGGTGGCTCTTATCCGTATATGATCACTTTGGATAAAAATATTCAAGTAAGTGATGATGGAACAACCTTTATGGCTACCGTCTTTAAAAATGATTCATCTAATGTGTATATGGGTGGCGGTTATAGCAACGTGCCAGCTGGTATGGACACCTACCGAAAATATGGACTGGACCCAGCTGATACCGACCCAGCGGGTATGGAAAATGCTTTTTTTACTTTAGCATTTAATCATGATTCGATGGGCAATATTACCGGTATGGATGTTAATGGAATGGGGTATGGTGACTGTACTATTGGTAGTATGATGATGATGGGAAATTGTATGGCTGGGGAACCTACTGGTAGTTCAATGATGGCTGGTACACCTTTGTCACTTGAAATGACTCCTGTTACAGCAGTTCCCGTCCCTGCAGCAGTTTGGTTATTTGGTAGTGCCATGTTTGGTTTGTTAGGTGTTAATCGCCGCAAAAATGCAGAGATGGCTTGATTTTTAGCTCGTAAAAAGGAGTGCATTGCCAAAAGGGCTGGTCATGATTGATTAGCCCTTTTGGGTTAATGATTTAAAAAGCTAGGCTTTTTTACGAGATAAAAACAAACCAGCTAAACTACTCCCGAACAGCCAAACAGCAGCAGGAACAGGAACCGGATTTGCGCCAACAATCGGGCTAGAATCTACCAGGATATTTAAAGGGGCGCCCGAACCAGCTACTGTACCGTCAGCACCACCAACAAAGATGAGATACCAGCCTGCATCCATGTTATCAAAAGTTAGTTCAGCATATCCATCCTGATTGCCGTCATTTTTGACAATTTCACCCCAACCATTTGAGCCTTCATAAATACCATCGCTGGCGTAACCCAAATGCTCTACAATGCCGTGTTCAGCAAATCCAACGCCACCATTTGTATTAGGGTCTGTGATTGAAACCGAGTTGTCTGTCATCCACCATGTGCCGTAATTACCCGCTTTACCAATTGAGTTGAACGAGTGAGGTGTTCCAACCTCAACTGTTGATTGTTCTCCGGTTTTTGGTGTTCCGCCGTCAAATTCACCATCGGTACGCCATACACTGAAGCCGGGAGACATTTCCTGGGGTTTAGTAGCGGTGACAGAGATTTTAATATTGCTGTCATTATGAGTCATAAAAGTATACCAAGAACCAAAATGCGCCCAAGAAGCACCATCTAACTCAGGGTTGCTGGTGAAAGATTGTTTATCATTTGAGCCTTGATTCGTGGCAGAGATAGATTCGCCTGCAGACATAATGAGATTTCCTGCATCCCAGGTATTTGTCAAAGCGACTGCCGGAACTGTAATTGCAGCATTTGAAGTTATTGGAAGCAGAGAGATGGCGCTGATAGCCAAAAATGATTTCATTGTTTTGTGATGTGAGTGTTTCATGATTTGATACCTCGATTAGTTGGTGAAAATGTTGTTTGTTTTAAGATGTTTTGTGGTTAAAAAAAATCAGCAAGCTTATTCTGATGCTTGCCAAACAGTAATTGAGTATTTTGTAGAAAAACAATTTGGTTTTTCTACCCCTATACTCGAAGGAGATGCCCAAGTGATCAAAAAGATATTGATTCCTGAGCTTTCCAGTTCGCTTTGTGGCGAGTTTGTATCGGTAAGATTATTACGGATTGTTTGCTTTTGAGAACCTCTAGCTAAGTTGAAAACGACGAAGAAAAATCAAAGCGCTGAGCATTAACCATCCTGCGGCAGGCAATGGTACTGCTGAAGCTTCTGCATAGCTGTTAATAGCTATGTCGGCAAAGAAAATATCAGACTGAAACCCATCAAGATTAATGGTAAAGGATATGTTATCGGTCATTTGCTCTGAAAGATTTAATGACGAATCTGCAGAGACTTCAGCAAATCCTCCAATATCGCCACTATTACTGGAATAATCCAGGGATACGGTGTTTGTTGCAAAAGCACCGGCCACACTCGTCTCCAGGGTATAGTCCATGCTGAAGCTGATGGTATAACTGTCACTTGAATGATTGTTGAATTTAAGATTTCCTAGGGTCTGGTAATAGCTGTCAACACTTCCATTATTTACATTACCCATTGCAGAAAATGTTTGACTGAGATTTTTTCCACCAACAAATTCAGTGGATGAATGGCCGTCTCCCGTTATGGATTCTCCAACGCCTGGAGCAGAATCAGAATCAGCCATTTCAAACAGCCCTGAAATTTCCACACCTGAATTATCATCAGGGTTTGTGGCGTTAATGATATTGTCAATAGTGATGGCTATCGTAGCAGAGCTACTGAAACTGCTTGATGCCTGGACATTTGATATTCCAGATATTGATATTGCACCGATAGATAGAAAGGATAATAAGGTTTTGTTTTTCATTTTGTTACTCCAATAATTTCAATGCATTACTGTGAAATTATTTTGTTTGTTAAAGGTTGGTTTTGAGTCCGCATAACCAGAAATACAGACTCAAATATATTGCTTACTTATTCTTGTTGCTTGAGAATTTCTTCAAAGGACAAAAGCGGAGTGTTTCGACCCTTGGCGCCAACAGCTGGAATTATAAAAGTCTCATCTGCGAGCAGACTGTCATCCAATGGGTTTGTTTTATCAGAGTCATGGCCATGCGGAATAACCAGTTCTGGATGATCAAATGGCGCCTTTTCATATCGAACCCGCTCATCTGTCAAGGATTTTAGAAAGGCAATAACATCGGCTCTTCTTTGAATGCTCGCGGCATTGGCAACAGGATCATCGCCTGCAATTTGCCCCATCGGAGCAATAAAACCATGAATAAATTTATTGTTATTGCGGAAATTACCGCCCCTGGAATAAAATTCGAGCACTTCCTGCAGTGTTGCCATGCTGCCGTTATGCATGTAAGGGCCTGTTAGTTCGACATTTCGCAGGCTTGGAACTTTAAAAGCCGCTTGAGTGGCCAATCTCATTCTTTTCCGGTCCGGGTTGGCCAGTTCTGCTTTAGCTGCAGCCTTGGTTGGAATAAATGCTTCCGAAATGGAGTTATAGCAATTCTCGTTTCCATTGGGATCGGGAGTTATTCCATCATCGGGACGAAACATCTGGTCTGTAGAAATGAATGGTGGAAAAAACCGGGTACTGGCAAGGTAAGCTTGAAAGTTACAGGCTTTTACGTTGGTAATGCCAACTTCAGAGTCAATGATCGCATTCGGTGTGCCTGCGAGATATTCCACATATTGATCTGAATATGAGAGTGAATTGCCAAAATCATCAAGTCCACCTACACCTGGATCTGCATCAGGGCTTTGGACGCCAGTGTTGAAAAAACCTGTATCAAAAAAATGTGACCCCTTGGCAAGATCAAAGTTGACTATGTTGCGGTTGATTGCTACACCGTTTACGCCGCTTTGGTCGCTATTGGGGCCCAATGCTTGGGAATTATCTTCCAGCAGTTGTGCGTTAGTTAAAATGGCATTAGAGGTGAGGACGGGTCCTGAATGACACACATTGCAATGAAGATCTTCAAATGCCTGAACACCACGCCGGATCGAATCGCCCAGGTCAGTTGGCAGCATTTCATCATCAAATGTGGCATTATCAAAAGGCGCATCATCAGATATAAGCGTTGATTGATACATTTGTAAGGCCAGCGCAAAAAACATTGAAAAATTTGCTTCCATTTGTGTGTAAGGCCGCTGATTTGGCGCACTGCCAAAAGGGCCTCTTCGACGGAAAGACCAATATTTTTTGTTGAAAGTCTGCTTAATGAGTCGGCTGTAAGTGGTTTTCAGGCCGGGCAATAATTTTTCTTCATTGCTGAAGCTAAGCGGTCCTAGGACGCTGTCTTGATAATGAACTTTTTGGTGTTCTAAAGGCTTGCGGTAGAGTAATTTTCTACCCAAATCCTTTAGGTTGCGATTTCGGCAGACCATTTCTGAGTCCGAAAGAGGAGGAGCTAATGCTTGTGAAGCTAATGATGAGTTGACCAGAGCCAGTCTTTGTTTTTGCACCTGACGTCCGTTGATTTTTACCCAGACTCCGGCTTCCGGGTCACGATCACCCCAATTGCTGGTGCCATTGAATACATTATTCGCTCTGCCATCCCAAAAATTTCGGTGGTTAAAGACTGCATTGATAACTGTTGGCGTGTTTCTGGGTTCTATTCGTCGGGTTCCAAATGCATGTGCGTGGAATACCGGGTCGGCTTCACGGGTGCAATCATCATTGGTTTCCCCTCGGCGGGAAGCTGTTTTGAATTCGCCGCTGAATGTTCCTGATGAAGCGGCAATATCGTCAGTATTAAATTTTATTGGGCTGTTGTGATCGTATGGATCGATTCTTTGATGAAACGGAAAATCGTTTCTGGTTAGGGTGTAATTTGGGCCACCAGGTTTGCCCGAGGCGGTTTGCTCAAATGTTGTTCCGGTGTCTGCAGGGTTTTTTTCCCCAGGATTTAACTGGTTTTTTACACGGCTATCAGCTCCAGCGTGGAAATGACAGGAAGCACAGGCAATGCCATCGCTGCCAACAGCCATATCCCAAAACAAGGCCTTTCCAAGAACAATGGCCTTCTCCTTATCAATGATTATTGGGTCGGGACCATCTATTAAGCCTTCCGGGAGCGGTGGAAGTGGAGCATTTTTGAGGCTTGCAGGTTTTGGCCCGTGCGCATAAACATTAATGGCAACCAATATGCCAGATAGCGCTATCAGGGTTTTTTTGATGTTCATGTGGGTTCTCCATGTTCTTTAAATAATACTGCTAATAACTGCGAAACAAGTGCAGGCAGAAAAAAGTGACAGATAATGGTTTTATGATTTTTTCATCACTTTCAAAAAGTCTAAAAAACTTCAAGCATAGAGCGTGCCAAATCTGGTATTGCGTTATCATCAATTTTCTGCATTCTTAACAAATAAAAGGGTATTTATTTTGTGGCATAAAAGATGCTTGAAATACCTGTGCCGCTAGTGATGATAAGGTTGGGATAGTCGCCTGTATTCTTTTGTTTGATGTGACTGAGAAGTTTGTTGGTCTGGCCAGCTAAGTCACTAGCCGTAGTGTATTTTTTTAAAAATAACAATGTTATCTATCGGCCATGTTCGTGCCTGCAGCAAAACTATTTATTTGCTCTTAACGAAACTGGCTGTTGCAGCAAGATAAAACAATTTGTTTAGGAGATGAATTAAAATGAATAAAGCAAAACATAATTCCCTGTTAACTGCTGGGTTACTGATTGGGACTTTGGCTATGTCCGGACAAGCCCTTGCAGGTCTGGTTGGCGATGTGGTTATTGATTTTGAGGGAGATGATGCAACAGGAACACAAATGTCGGCTGCGGTTTTTCCGGCATTCAGCCAAAGCTATATTGAAGATGGAGTCGTACATACGGCAATCGGCTTTGGTACTTCGCCCGGAAATTCAATCGGGGTAGCGACTGGAACAACGAGCCATTTACATGGAACTACCTCTGGTGAAAACAGGTTTTCATTCCTTGAGCCTGATTCAGGCGGTGGTTTGTTTCAATTAGCGGATGGTATGGCTTTTAGTGCCAAAAGCATGGATATAATAGAGCCATCACTGGATTTGGTGGGTGGTGGAGCTTCTACCGTTACCTTCAGGGGCTATAAGGATTCAGCGTTGACAGATACAGTGGATCTGACAATCGATAAAAATGTCGGTTCCAGTCTGGATTTCGGCGATACGTTTAATTCGGTTTATCTATTAGAGTACTTTTTTGATGCGCCGGGTCGAGGAAATGATCCTGCTAACAATGCTGCATTTTCAAAGTTAAAAATCGGATTTGATAACGTAGTATTTGGCGCACCCGTCATCAATAGTCCTGAGCCTCCACCTTCAAATGTACCTGTTCCTGCCGCAGTTTGGTTATTTGTTTCAGCTATTGGTGGTTTGGGTTTTATACGCAGAAAAAAATGACATAAGGCTTGGTCTTTATATTTCCTTTCATGCTTGCATCAGGCAGGCATTTAGTAAAAAAGGAGCCGATTCCTGGCTCCTTTTTTTATTCTCAAAACTTGATTTTATAGCTATCACGGACAGTTTACATCTGTTGCTTTTTGTGATGTAGCAAATGGATATCGGAATGATTTAGTTTTAGCTTGTTGGGGTTGGTATTATTCAGTCAAAAGTAAATATTTCCTCTTAATAATTAAACTATGTTATTTAACTTATTCAATGTTGGTATATGACATAGTTTAGTTGCGATTTGCCATGCTTTATCGTGGAAGGATGAACTTAAATAGCGGGAAGAGTGATCGGTAAATAATTACATAAACAGGTTTCGAGTATAAATCAGGTCTTAAGGCAGAATTAATCCTCCGTGTTTTTATGGTACGAAAAATGCTGAATAAATCTTATTTTGGGGGTTTGAATGCGCAACTTGATATTATTCGTGTTTTTTATATTTTTTTTATCGCCTGCTACTAAAGCCATTGAGGTGAATGAAATGGCTGTTTCATGTCCAGCAACGCTTGAATCAACAAAAAATCCTTTCAGTCTTAAAAAATATCTAGGTAAAGTTATTTATCTGGATTTCTGGGCAAGCTGGTGTCCGCCATGTAAAAAATCCATGCCTTTCTTGAACGCATTACGAAATAAATTACATGATCAGGGTTTCGAGATCATAGCTATAAATGTTGATGAAGATCCTGAAGATGCTCGAAAGCTTTTAGAACAGTTTCCAGTCGATTATGTCATTGCCATGGATCCTCACGGAGTTTGCCCGAAAAAATACGATGTTAAAGCTATGCCTTCTGCTTATCTCATTGATAAGCAGGGCAAGGTTCGGAAAATACATTTAGGTTTTCGCAGTAGCGATGAGCACGAAATACGAAGTTTTGTCACCCAGCTCTTGAATGAAGATAAGAATAAGGAGGGAATAAATTGAATGCTTTGATTTATTATTCTTTTGCGGTATTAGTTTCTTTAATGTTATCAGCTTGTAATGTTGCTCCTTGGGAGAGAGGTAATTTGGCCAAGCCTGAAATGGCGATTAATCCAAATGTACAGCATGCTGCTTTCAGGGAGCATGTGTTTGAAAGCAAAGAGGCATCCTCTGGGGGTATCATTGGTTCTGGTGGCGGATGTGGTTGTAATTAAAAAAAACAAACAAGCCACTTCGGGTAAAAATGCCTTATTGGCTTTGACTGGTGCTGCGTTAAGTTTACCTAGCCCCGAGTTAAAGGCAGATAGTCCTGTTGATCAACCCCAGTTGAACAGCCAGTTTGGCTATTATAGGGAAGCAGGTAACCGAATGCAGGTACAAGTGTATCATGGTGGTTTTGTTGTTCCAGTGTC
This sequence comes from Methylomonas sp., assembly GCA_026989395.1. Classification (GTDB taxonomy): domain Bacteria; phylum Pseudomonadota; class Gammaproteobacteria; order Methylococcales; family Methylomonadaceae; genus JALSJK01. The sequence goes on along the minus strand of JALSJK010000167.1, from coordinate 2,795 downwards.
AGATTGGTTTCAATTTTCATTTTCCTATGACCAGGATACTTATTCGGGAGCATCTCCCAGCTATGTTGTGCCAGCTAATAGTGCGGATATCGTGACAAAGGCTTCCGGTTTTGATCTGGCAGGAGGGCCGGCTTTTGGTTTAATGAATGATACGATTCTGAAAGGTGCTTTTGCTGATACGGCTATTTGGGCTGGTTTGCAGGCAGATTTGGCTAATGGTTTTGTTTTGCCAACGCTTCCAGTGAACGTGGCACAGAAGGTTGGGGTGGATCCTAATGATTCTGGTGTTAGGATGCAAACCGAATTGATTAAGCGCTATCTTGAAAAAAAACAGTCTGGTAGTGACCATACGATTAAACAAATTATCGAAGCCCACCCTCTCGAAACTCGCCACATGCCAATATTAAAGGCGAAACTGTTTTTTGGCCCTTATACGCTAACGGCTTCGGGTGGTTATTCAATTGAACCGGATTATACTTCCACATTTGGTTCTACTTACCATAGTTTTGAATTTAATGATAAACTGACAACGGTCACACTCGGATATAAATTTTCTAATAATCATATTTTTAGAGCGGCACCTTCAACAGGCGGACCGCATGATCATGGGGGGTCAGCCAATGATTTTAATGCTGATAATACCTATCGAACCTTTAGTATGGCATTGAGCCAGGTATTTAGTAAAAATACTTTAGTTTATCTGAGTGGTGAATATAGCCGTAAACGGGGCTATCTTTCCAATCCTTATAAGTTGGTTCATATCAAAGGATTGTTATCGGCTGCCGATTATACTTTAGTTGGCATAAACGCACCCTTGGATCTAGATCAGAATAAAGGTTGGAAATATTATACAGGTGTCAATTTGATACCGATGGGCATTGATCTTTTTCGGGAAGTCAGGCCAGATAAGCGTGATCAATGGTCTGTTACTGGCGGTGTCAACCAGTATTTTTCCAGTCTAAAAGGTGCATTACATGCCCGATACAGGTATCAGTGGGATGACTGGGCTATCCGCTCGCATACGTTGGATCTTGCTTGGTATCAGCAATTGCCGTTCGGGCTAATGATTGAGCCTTATATTCGTTATTTTTCTCAGACCGCAGCCGATTTTTATGCGCCGTATTTTTTAGTGCCGAGGGCAGATGGCTATTATTCCAGCGATTACCGCCTTTCTGGTTTTGGAAAGTTAAGTGGCGGTTTAACGATTACCAAACAATTTGTCAAGGGTGTTACCTTATCAGCTGGTTTTGAATACATGACGCAGCGTAGTTCCTTACAGCTAGATGGGAAGGGCAGTGGAGATTTTGCTGATATTGATGCCTATTTATTGACGGCTTCGTTAAATATTAATTTATCCAGTTTAGGGGGCAGTATTGACAATACACATCAATCTCCTAGGCATTCTCATTATGGCGGCCCATTACCTGCCGGGATTATGGAGGGACATATGCTGAGTGCAGGTGATTTTATGGTGTCTTATAATTACTCCCATGCTGATTGGGCCGATGGTTTTCAGCGAGGAACGCACTCGGGAATCAACGATCAGGAATTGGCAACTTCTGCTTGTCGGGTTATTTCCATTGGTTGTGAGTTTAAGTCAACAGCAATGCGTATGGATATGCATATGATCAATTTTATGTATGCGCCAACGGATTGGTTGAATTTAATGTTGATGCCACAATTTGCTTATAAAAAAATGGAAATGACACCTTTACCTAATGCGCTTCCTGATGCCCAAGGTGGGCCTCATGAAAATGTTGGGCTAGGTGATACTTTGATGACTGCCTTATTTAAAGTGTTTGAAAATGAGCATCATCATGTGCACTTAGGTATTGGTGTGAGTGTGCCCACAGGCCGGATTGATGTGACTTTTGATGGTTTTTTGAATAACACCAGCCAGACCCAAAGTTATGGTATGCAATTAGGAAGCGGAACATGGGATTTAAGGTCGAGTCTGACTTATACCGGTTATGCTGATCAATGGTATTGGGGAGGGCAAGTAAGTGGTATTAAGCGTATGCAAAGCCGGAATAAATTAGGATATGCCTTGGGTGATGAAATAAAAGGCTCTGTCTGGGTTGGATACAAGGCGACAAGTTGGTTGGCGTTTACTTTAAGAAATCAATATCTAGTACAAGGGAGCATACGAGGCTTTTCCAGCAGAATGGAATATCAGCCTAGCCTAACTGATCCAGCCGATACACCACAGAGAGCAAATACAGAGAACCCAGCTAATTATGGTGGTAAATTTTGGGATATTGGATTGGGCGTGACTTTTTCAGCTCCTCAAGGGGAGTTTTCTGGACATAATTTAAGTGTTGAATGGTTACAGCCTGTTATACATGATTTTAATGGTTATCAACTGGAGAGAGATGGTACATTATTAGTCCGTTGGGGTTACGCATTTTAGAATAGCTAAGATCAGGATGTGATGTCTTTGTAAGCTGATTTATGTTAAAAAGAGATTTTTTTAGTTGATGTCCATGTCCAATCTAAAATCTACAAATATCGTATGGCATAAGGCTAAAGTTTCGAAGTCAGATAGAGAAAATCAGCATGGCCATAAAAGTTCAATTTTATGGTTTACCGGGTTGTCAGGAGCAGGAAAATCGACTTTAGCGCATGCTGTTGAATCAGAGTTATATAAATTAGGAGCCTCTACATTTGTTCTTGATGGCGATAATGTTCGACATGGATTATGTAGTCGACCCTGAAAAAAAAATAATGGCCTGGAACTACAGGTCGTCATTTTCCACAGAGAATTATTTCATTGCCAATTGCAATTGTTCTGTTGA